>JAPLWP010000149.1 GCA_026396535.1 Candidatus Magasanikiibacteriota bacterium
GTACCACCAAGAATTGCCAAAGGAGCATACATGTTGGCAAAAGAACCATTCAAATGTACGGTCAAAATAGCTACGATCATGATTATAGACAACCAAGCAGCTGCATAGGAAGCAAAAACACCTAACACCAACATCGCACCACCAACCACTTCAGCCAAACCTACAAAATATGCCCAAAAAGAACCGGCAGATTCTGGACCAATCAATTTGCCCATCATACCACTCACCATGGCGTGGTTTGCACCCAATTTTCCGTAACCAGCGTAAATAAAAATAGCACCCAAAGCCAGGCGCAAAGCCAAAAGACCAAAATCTTTCATTTTACCGTGTACGCAGGACATGGCATCTGATTTATGACACATAGTGTATTGCATAATAATTAAATTAATACTAGATTGGATTATACCAAAAGATAGCTTTTTCGTAAATACTTCGTACCCACACCAACTTTCTTTAAAATATGAAATAAATTTCGAAGTTGGTTGTATTATAGTTAAGACTGCACGGATGAATCCGTCATCTGATCAATACTTGCTGAATCTGCTCCTTTACGGGAGCAGATTTGCATTTAAAAAAGCAGCCTGATTTATCAAGGTGCATTTTGTTATTTTATTTCTCTATTACCACCGTCTTTACGTTCACAAATTCACGAATACCGTATGAACCAAGTTCGCGGCCATAGCCAGATTTCTTAATACCACCAAACGGCAAGCGCACATCAGATTTCATCGCGCCGTTTATATAGATACTACCACTCTCCAGCTGTACGGCCATCTCTTTGGCTTTGTCTAAATCCGCCGTCCAAACTGTAGCTCCCAAACCATATGGAGAATCATTAGCAATTTTTATTGCTTCCTGTGAATTTTTTACTACAATAATCGGAGCGACTGGACCAAAGACTTCTTCATCACACAACGACATACCTTGCTTCACACCGCTCACTACTGTCGGCAAATAAAAAATTCCGACCTCCCCTACTCGACTACCACCAAATTCCAATTTGGCACCCATAGCCAAAGTTCTTTGTACTTGATTATCAATTTCTTTTAGCGCACTTTCGTTCACTAGCGGACCGACATTGGTGTCAGCGTCCATAGGATCGCCCACTTTAAATTCTGAAAAAGCTTTCACCATACCGGCAGTAAATTCCGCCGCAACAGATTCTTCCACAATAAATCTTTTGGAAGCGATACAACTTTGACCAACATTATTTTGCATTCTAGCCGTAACTGCGGCTTGGATAGCTCCAGGAATATCCGCGTCAGCGAGCACGATAAACGGATCGCTGCCACCCAATTCCAAAACACATTTTTTTAAAGCCTTACCAGCTGCGCTAGCCACCTGGGTTCCGGCAAATTCACTACCGGTCAAAGTCACGGCCGCGATTCTATCATCCAAAATTATTTTTTCTACCGCACCCGAACCAATTAATAATGTTTGAAAAACTCCGACCGGAAATCCACATTCAGAAAAAATCTCTTCCATCTTTAGCGCGCAACGCGGCACATTGGAAGCGTGTTTGAGTAGCCCTACATTTCCAGCCATAATTGCCGGAGCAGCAAAACGAAACACCTGCCAAAAAGGAAAATTCCAAGGCATCACAGCGAGCACTGGACCTAGTGGATCAAAGCGCACAAAACTTTCTTTGGCTTGTGTAGCAATAACATCTGGTGCCAAAAATTTATCGGCATTGTCGGCATAATAGTCACAAACGCTGGCACATTTTTCTATTTCACCTTGACCGGCTTTGAGCACTTTGCCCATCTCTTGCGCCATCAATACTGCCAATTCTTCTTTTTGCTCACGCAATTTAGTTGCCACTTTTTTCATCAAAGACGCTCGTTCGCTCATACCAGTTTGGCGCCAAGAAACAAAAGCTGAAGTGGCGAGAGATAATTTTTGTTCTATATCTTCACTGTTAAGTTCGTTAAATTGAGCAAACACTTCGCCCGTAGCCGGGCTTTGAGAAATTATAGCCATATTATAAATTTTTAGTTTTCTCTTTTAACTCTTTATCAAAAACCAAAATATTTTCACTATAATCTATCGGGCAATCAATAAGCCAAACCCCGCCACTCTCTAGCGCGTGTTTTAATTTTTTACTAAACTCGGCGGCATTCTCTACACGCGTGCCGTGCGCGCCAAAACTTTCAGCAAATTTTACAAAATCTGGATTGCTAAATTCTAACGCAAAATTATCAAAGTCCGCGCCCTGCTGTTTCCATTTGATCATACCATAGCCATTGTCATTAACAATCACTACTACCAAATTTAATTTCAATCGAATAGCGGTTTCAATTTCTTGTGACGACATCATCAATCCACCATCACCCACGAGTGCTACCACTGCTTTATCTGGAAATAAAATTTTGGCACCCATTGCTCCTGGTAATCCCGCACCCATCGTAGCCAAAGCATTGTCGAGCAGCACCGTATTTTGCGCATGAGCATTATAGCTTCGCGCAATCCACAATTTATACATACCATTGTCTAGAGCCAAGATACCATCGTTTGGCAAAGTAGCCTGCAAGTCAGCCACCAATCGCTGTGGCTTCAGAGGAAAACTATCATCCTTACTTTTTTCATTGATGTGTTCCTGTAATTTATTTTTCAAATTGAAAAAATATTCAAAATTCCATTTTTTTGAAGGAATAATATCTTCAGTCAAAGCCCAAATCGAATGAGCCAAATCTCCCACTACTTCCAGAGTAGGAATATAAACATCATCAACATCCGCTTCATTAAAATTCAGATGAATCACATTGCGCTCTTGCGAACTCAAAACTACTGGCGGCTTTTCATTAATATTATGTCCTACCACCAATACACAATCGGATTTTTCTAGCATTTTGTGTACAAAATCTCCGGCACTTAGAGCTGTGGTGCCCAAATAAAGTTCCGACGCTTCATCAATCACACCCTTACCCATCTGAGTAGAGATAAACGGAATTTTTGTTTTATCCAAAAAGGCTTGCAGATGTTTGCGTACCAATTTACGATTGGCACCAGCGGCTACCAACACTATTGGCGACTTGGATTCTTTGAGTAATTCCAAAGCCATATTTATCGCTTTTGGATCTGGACCAGCGCGACGAATTTTCACTGGCAAAATTGGCGCAACATCACTTTCTTCTACCGCAATATCTTCTGGTAATTCCAAATGCACCGCACCCGGCAATTCGGATTCAGCTACTTTAAAAGCCTGGCGAATAAGAGATGGAATACGATCAGCACTAACAATGGTTTCAGACATTTTGGTCAGCGGAGTCATCATCTGCACAATATCCACAATTTGGAATCGGCCCTGTTTGCTTTTGCGAATAGGTTTTTGGCCAGTAATGACCAGTAGTGGCATACCGCCCAGCTGGGCATAAGCTACACCAGTGACCAAATTGGTAGCACCGGGCCCTAAGGTGGACAGAGCCACGCCAGCTTTTCCGGTCAAACGGCCAAAAGTAGCAGCCATAAAAACCGCGGCCTGTTCATGGCGGGTAGTGATAAATTTAATGCTAGATTCTCGCATAGATTCCAGCAGATCTAAATTCTCTTCTCCGGGTACGCCAAACACATATTTTACCCCTTCCGCCTCCAAACATTTTACGAATAAATCAGATGCTTTCATAAAAAAGATTAAAATTTTACCCTATTATCTTACACATTATTATAATTTTAAACAAGACCCAAACTCAATGAAATAAAGTACGCTTCTGCGCTGTATTTAGACGGTGGATAGTGCCCAATTTTAAAATTGCTTTACGAAAAAAAATGGACTATACTACCTAATAGAATTTATTCAATTAATTAAAAAATATGCAGAAAAAACAGTTGGGTTTGTTGGCAGGCACAGTGACTGCCTTGATGCTCATGGGAGCAGGCTGTAATTCAAATGGTTCTATCAACACTACCAACCAGGTACAGCCAACTCAAGATGACCAAAAAAATATCACTACCTCAGTACAACAATCCAATGAAATCAGCGATGACAAAATAAAACAATCCGATGAAAAAAATGACGATAAAAATGAAAACGACAATGACAATGAAAATGAAAAAGAGGACTCCAACCCAAAAGTAAAAGTAAGCGCAAGCACTACGGCTGAAGTAAAAGTACCACCGGTAGCTAGTCAGTCGCCAGTAAAAGAATTTACTATCACTGCCAAAGATTGGAAGTTCACTCCTGGAAACATAACTGTAAAAAAGGGTGATAAAGTCCGACTGAAAATCACCAGTGTAGATGTTGAACACAGTTTCGTACTCAAAGATTACAATCTCAACGTTCAACTTGATCCAGGTCAGACTCAGGTAGTAGAATTTATCGCCGACAAAGCCGGTACCTTTAGCTTCCGTTGTGGCGTACCTTGTGGCGAAGGTCACAAAGAAATGACGGGTACTTTGACCGTTCAATAATTAAAAGAACTATTAAAAAAATATCCCGATTGAATCGGGATATTTTTTATTTTATATTATATTATTTCACTATCACTTCAGTCTCTTTTTTATCCAAACAATATTCGTCTTGGCCAATAATAAATACTGCAATCAAAGCAAAACTTAAACCAAAATCACGCACACCGGTTGGGCTGGCCCCAAAACTTTCAGCAATTACCAATAAATGCACAGCCAAAAGTAGAGCCACATAGCGAGAATAAACTCCTAGCGCTAGTAGTAAAGACGCCACAATTTCAAAACTACCATTGAGATAGATCATCACTGCCCGACTAAAAGGCGAAATCCCCACTGCCCAAGTCGGAATAAGATTTACCCATTGTGCCGGATTGGTAACTTGAGAAGCTCCAAACCAGGCCATCACGGCCGCCAAACTCAAGCGTAAAAATAAAGAACCAACCGAAGGGTAATTTTTCATAAAAATTATTTTAAGACACCAATTTTAAAAGTTTCCAAAATTCTCGCTACCCGACCGCTGCCACTATGTTGATTATTGAAAGCCACCGAACCATCTTTGCCACACATACTCAAAATGGCATCTGAACCACCAGGATGTGGAGAAATCCACGCACTCAAATCATAAACATTACCGTTAATAACGGCCCAGCAACTATTACTATCGCCATGAGCAGCCACCTGAGCCAAAGAATAACCTGAAGCGGTAGTCGTAGCCGAAGTATTAGTATTTGGAGTCGTAGTAGTTGTAATTGGTTTTTTCTGAGGAGCGGTCGACACCAAAAATATTGCACCTCCGACTACTACCACTGCCAAAATTACTGCCATCAATTTTTGTTTATTCATAGACAACTATTCTAATTAAATAGAATTATAGTTTTATTACAAATTATTTCAAAAAATATTTCATTTAATTTATCTCCGGCTCATCCGCATCTGGCAACTTATCAGAAATACCATTGTCCAAAATACGTTTTCTGATTATTGCTTGTGCATCTTCCACAGAATACCAATCATTACTATTGCGATCCCAAATTTCAACACCCATATAAAAAAATTAAATCAATTATGACTTATAATTTACCAGTCAGAGCCAAAATAGTCAAAGTTGACAACTCCCTAGTAAAAATTTTGTAGCAGGCCTATGATATAAGCATGGGAGAGATTAAATTTTACCCTCTTGTTATATGAGTATTAAAATGTTTATAAAAATATCAATCTATTTGTTGTTTAGTATTGGTATTATTGCCCTAATTTTACCAGTTCGATGGTTTCCTTCTTTTTATGATGTGAGGTATATGGGAGTAGGTACATTGGCCGCGGCTACCATGATATTGTTTTTACCAAAACTTATAAAAGTAGAAGAAACTCACATCAAAGCTCATCAAAAAAATCATGCCGCCACTATGTTTGAATTTTTATTATCAGTGGTATTCGTGAGTAATGCTTTTGGAGATCTAGGACTTTATCAACTTTATAATTTAGGCATACCCTTTGATAAAATTTTGCATTTCATAACGCCGCTTTTAAGTGTGATAATTTTATCTTTGGTATTACATCAAAGCTTTGAGATGAGACCTTACTACTCTATTGCTTTAGCCGCTTTAACGGTGATGAGCTGTATTATTGATTGGGAGTTTTATGAATACAGTATGGATGTCACTTTTCACACTCGTTTGTTTGGAGTGTACGGATCACAAATAGATGCGGACACAAAATATGATATCATTTGCGGAGTGTTGGGAAATATTATCGGCACTATTACCGTACTAAGAATTTATAAAAAAGAAAACCGTTCGCTACCCTATTCTACTGCTAAAAAATTAACAGCAAAATAGGTTGGTAGCGAACGGTTTTTTATTCCGTCCGTGCCTTCCTATCCATCCGAAGATGGAGAGACATCACGCGCGCCACGCCTCATACGCGGCATACACCTGCTTGCCCGGGGGCACCAAGTAGTCACTGGGGGCAGAGTCCACCAGCTCCAGGTGCTGCGGATCATCACCGATGTAGAACAGCCATGAATGGCCACTGAGACGATCCTCGTAGAGAGTCTCGCCGTTGGCAGTGATACCCACGACGTAGGGCGCGAACCGACCGTTGAGCGGCCGGTTTTCCACGAAGAACGTCATCCCCTTTTGACGCTTCAACATCTCAAGCATGGTCGGCTGACTGGACTGTCCAGCACACCCCACCAGGACCAGAACACTACCACCACCCACCATCTTCAAGAAATCCCTGCGATTCATGCACACCTCCACCAAGAACAAAAAGACGTCCTTGAGACAACAAGGACGCCAACAAACTAACACCAGAGAAAAAGCACGTCAATGCACTTTCTTTGGTGTAGTTTTGCTCGTCCTTGCTCGAGGATAGCTCAAAACCATATCATACGAAGACCGGACTTATCCCATAAATATGGGCTTTACCGTTGCGGCACAGTGGAGGAATAAAACCTCACTTCCACGCTTGATATAGTAAATATTAAAGAACGATGACAGTATAGTAGTCCTTAAAAAAACTTTGGTCAAACCAACTCTGTGGACAAAATTTCTTTATTAATTTTCTTGATTAAAGCCGGCCCTTCATAAATAAAACCAGTATAAATTTGCACCAGCGTAGCGCCGGCTTTTATTTTTTCAATAGCATCAGCGGCATTATGAATGCCGCCTACCGCAATAATTGGAAAAGCATTACCGGATTTTTCGGCCAGATATTTCACTACTTCGGTACTGCGTATTGTCAGCGGTTTACCACTAAGACCGCCGGCACCAATTTTTTCGATTATTTCCGGCGATGTTTTGAGATGATCTCGACTGATAGTAGTATTCGTTGCAACCACTCCATCCAATTTGGTTTCTTTTATAATTTCAATAATATCATCGAGCTGTTCATTCGTAAGGTCAGGAGCAATTTTTAGTAAAATTGGTTTTGGTTTTTCTCTTTGCGCATTTAATTCCTGCAAACGAACTAATAATTTTGCGAGGGGCTCTTTATCTTGAAGCGCGCGCAATCCAGGTGTATTGGGAGAGCTCACATTCACCACAAAATAATCTACCCAATCAAACATTTCATTAAAACAAATTTCATAATCTTTTATCGCGTCCTCATTGCTAGTAATTTTATTTTTTCCGATATTGCCACCAATAATTATCTGATGATTTTTTCTTTTTTTGAGTCTATTCACCACTACTTTCACACCTTCACCATTAAAGCCCATACGATTGATAAGAGCTTCATCTTTTTTAAGACGAAAAAGTCGCGGACGATCATTGCCCGGCTGTGGCAACGGCGTCACCGTACCTATTTCAATAAATCCAAAACCAAAACAGGCCAGCTGTTCAAACAATTCAGCGCCTTTGTCGAGACCCGCCGCCAGGCCAATAGGATTTTTAAATTTCAAACCAAAAACTGTGCATTCCAATTCTGGATCTTCGATAGTATATATTTTTTTCGTCAGCCACCGTATACCTGGAATATAAAAAATTATTTTTAAAAGAGAAAAAATAAATTCGTGCATTTCTTCAGCGTCAAACTGCGACAGGATAGGGAAAATGAGAGATTTATACATATAATAAGTTGGCTATACTATAGCAAAAAAAACATCCCTATGGAATAGGGATGTTTTTATAAAGAAGATCGTTCGCACTATCTAAAAACAAAATTTGTTTGCAGATAGCGAAGGCGAACGGTCTGGTGAACCGCGGCGCCTTGCTGCGGTTGCCCGCAAGAAACGCGACGGCGCGACTATCGAGCGCGGCTGGAGATGGCCTGCGGCGCGCGGCGCGGATGGCGGACGGGCGGGCGGAGCACGGGCTTCTGCGGCTTCTCATTCTTCTTGGCCTGAACAGCGGAGGTCGCCACGGGCGCGATGCGACGACGAAAGTAATCGTCCATAAGCGCGGCGACGGAGATGGAATTCGTGTACGGTGATTCTGGCTGCATAGGTCTCCTGGTGTGTCTTGAGGACACGTTGCTATCGATCTCCCCATTGGAAACCGAAGTGATGAAAATATTATCATATCTTAGCCAAAAAGTCAAGGGTAAATAAAAAAACCCCCGACATAATCGGAGGATTTTAAACTTGTGAAAATTAATAGCGACTGCGAGAGCGATGAACCGGATTGGAAAACTTATTAGTACGCTGACCATTACCACCACTACGCTGGCCACCTCCCCATCTTGGGCGGTTGTTGGCCTGATTGTATACACGTGGTTCGTGACCCATCAGATGAGCGGAATTGGACTGAGCACGCTTTGGTGGCAATATTGGTAAAGCCAAAATTGGTAAAGGTTTTTTGATAAGACGTTCAATATCGCGCAATACTCCACGTTCATCCGGAGTAGCAAATGATACCGCGCGACCAGAAGCACCAGCACGACCAGTACGGCCAATGCGATGCACATAGTCTTCACAATTGTTTGGCAGATCAAAATTGATTACCAAAGAAATTCCAGTCACATCAATACCACGAGCTGCAATATCAGTAGCGACAAGCACGCGATGCGCACCAGATTTAAAACCACTAAGCGCAGCACGGCGCTGAGCCAAGGAGCGATCACTGTGGATTTCCATCGCAGTATGATTCATATTGCGAATCGAAGAAGCGATTTTTTTGGCACCGTGTTTAGTACGAGAAAATACCAATACTGTACCAGGTTCTTTTTCCAATAAAAAATCTAGTAATTGCAAACGTAATTCTTTGCCTACCATATAAATAGCCTGATCAATCAATTTGGCAGTAGTACCCACTGGAGCCACTTCTACACGCACTGGATTTCTCATCGAGTGGGTAGCAATAGAAGCAATGGCAGTCGGCATAGTAGCCGAAAATAACATACTCTGACGAGTAGTAGGAACAGCGCGCAAAATTTGTTTTACTTGTGGCGCAAAACCAATGTCGTACATACGATCGGCTTCATCTAGCACCACCACTTTAATATTTTGTAAATTTACCGTCTTTTGTTCCATATGGTCCATGAGACGGCCCGGAGTAGCAATAATAATATGTGGACTGTGGCGTAGTGCCTTGGTCTGCATATACATTGGTGCGCCGCCAATCAATACTACAGTTTGTAGACCAATCGCGCGACCAATTTTTTGAAGAGTTTCTTCTACCTGGATAGCAAGCTCACGAGTTGGTACCAATACCAAACCTTGACCCTTGTTGCGGGAGATACTTTGAATCATCGGCAAACCAAAAGCCAGCGTTTTGCCGGTACCAGTCTGCGCTATACCCACTACATCTTTACCTTCCAAAGCAAGCGGAATGGCTTGCTGCTGAATAGGGGTAGGATGAACAAAACCGTTGGCCTCAAGGACTGAGAGCAGTTTGGGAGCAAGTCCCAATTCACCAAAATTGGTGATATTTTTCTGTATGTGTGTCATATGACATATTATGTGACCCGACTTCACTTGGGCCACATAATATGCGACACTAAAAAGAGATTCGAGTCTAGGCCGCGAAAGTCACGGCTAGTTGTTAAAAACAGTTAAGTATAACATAAAACAGTGTTTTTGTCAATAAGAACAACAGTTTTACGCTTATTTTACTTTTCTACCGTCACACGGGCACGTTGAATGCCATCGCACAGCAGAGGCTGAGTACCCGCTTTGATAGCGGTTACAATGGCATATCCATAGTCGGTGACAGCATATTTCTTTCCGCCAAAGGAAAAGGTGTGAGCTTTACTATCACGATTATCTACCATAAACTGCTGACCCGCCTTCAAAACAAAGCTTGAAGGTTGTACCGAGGTGCAATTTGCGGAAAATTGAAAACGATTGCCACCAAATTTCTTTACCATTTCCACATATAGAGGAGTATTCTTTTCAGCATCCCCTACCACTCTAATACCTCCGGTAGCAGCTGTACTGGAAGTGCTGGTAGAGACAGTAGAAGTAGGAATTGATTGGATAGATCTTAGATAGTCAGATGAGCTAGTATCATCTGAGTTCACACCAGTCGAATTATTGGAAAAAACTACCCAGATCAAACCACCTAACACTATTACAACTGTAACAATAGCCAGCAAGACTTTTGTATTCTTATCCATATATTTGCAAATTAAATTATACTATCTTTTCACCCTTAATCACTCGAACCAAAATTATAATAATGGCTACTACAAGTAAAAGATGAATAAAACCACCCAGAGTATAAGAAGTCACGAGTCCAAGTAACCACAAAACTATTAAAATAATAGCGATAGTCCACAACATATATATAGAGTTAAAAATAATATTAAGACTCATGTGTACACATGAGTTAATACGCAGCGAATAAATCGTTGCGGCGAGCAATAGATAAATAAAGTGCCGACCTTTAATTAATTATGCACCGCGCCTCTATAAGCAGGGGCTGAATTAAAGCCCGCACTCTCTCTATAAGTACTATACACCCTTTTGCCAAAGATAGTAACAGGCTTATGCACCGTCTCAAAAACGGCTAATATGCAAATTTTTTAACTTTTTCTTTGACCGTGCAGGAGCATATCGACAGCATGCTCCATCGATCCAGCCGGCACTATTTCTCCGGCGTTTACAAAGAATATTTCACCGGCATTTTCTATGGTATTGAGACGATGAGCAATAATCACTTTAGTGGTTTTGGCTGGTAAATTTTTTAAGATATCTTCTAGTAGCTGCTCTGTGACCGTATCAATATTGGCGGTTGCTTCATCCAGAATTAATAAATCCGGATTGCGTAATACGGCGCGAATAAAAGCAATTAATTGTTTTTGTCCCAAACTAAGTGTACCACCGTTGGCAGCGACTTTGGTTTCAAGCCCAGCATCAAAGCGGGTCAATAAAGTCTGCAATCCAGCACTATCAATAGTGGCTTTGAGTTGATCATTGGAAAAATTTTTATAGAGATCATTACCGTAGATAATATTTTCTCGCACGGTACCGGTAAACAAAAATGGTTCTTGCAAGATAAACCCAATTTTTTGCGCACGCTGCGAGGCTTCATAAGAACGAATATCTCGGCCTTCCAAAAACACTGTGCCGGCAGTGGGATCATACAATCGAGCCATCATAGAAGCGGTAGTAGTCTTGCCGCCACCTGTTGGCCCTACGAGCGCGTAGGTGTGTCCTGGTTTGAGCTGTAGGTTTACATGGTGCAATACTTCTCTGCCACCCGGATATCCAAAAGATACATCTTTAAATTCTAAAAGTAGTCCCGAAGTGCCCTCGCTGGCTGCTGGTAGAATTTTCATATTTGATTCCAGTGCCAATACTTCCGAGATACGATCCAGACCAGCCAAAGCCTGTTGTAGAGATGACCACACCGAAGCCAATTGTCGCAAGGGATTATAAAAATTATTTACATACAAAATAAAACCGATCAACAAACCTATTGTCAGGCTACCGCTATGAATAAGTAAAATTCCGTAGCCCAATACCAAAACCTGAGCCAAATTAAAAGCCAAACCATACAAAGGAGTAAATAAATTATTGGCTACACCAGCACCCACGGAAGCTTTATAATTTTTTTCGTTTGTTTCATTAAATTTGTTGCGGAAATAATCCAAACGATTAAACACCACAATCACTTTAAAATTTTCTAGACTCTGCTGAATCTCCGCACTCATTCCACCTATACTTTGCAAACTAATAAGATTTTTGCGCTTCACCCAAGGAGACACCAGCTGGGTCACAATAATCACTACGATAGCCGGCAAAAGCGAAACTATACCCAGACGTCCATTTAAAACTAACAAAAATATTCCTGAACCAACAATCAAAAGCGCGCTTCCAAAAAATTGCATCAAAGCCTGAGCAAAAAATTGATTCAATTTATCTGTATCATTATTGATGCGAGAAATTAAATCTCCAGCTTTATTTTCATTAAAAAATGCCACTGGTAGAGATTGTAATTTATTAAAAAGAACATTACGTAAATTAAATAAAACTCTTCTACCTACCCCACCCATAGTTTTGGTCTGATAATAGCTGGTGTATAGCGCAATCAAATAAAGACCGAGCAACAAAGCAGCCGACATCAATACCCCATGAAAATTTTTCTGCGCAATATAAGTATCAATAGTATGACCAATAATTACCGGTGCAAAAAGAGTCGAGATAGAAGTAATAACAATTGCGCCCAAAGCTGATAAAGATTTGGATTTTTCTTCTGCCATCAGCGGCAACAAACGAGTGAACGCTGTTTTGAGCACACCTTTTTTGGCGGTAGTATCGGTGCTATTAAGTTTGTAATTCATAATTATTTGTACTCTGCTGTGAATTATAAATCTGGACATACTCCGGAGAAGTAGTCATAATGGTATCATGCGTGCCGGTAGCCAGCACTTCCCCTTCCATCAATAATACAATTTGATCATACTTCTCAATTGGTCCAATTTTTTGGGTGACAGAAATCAAAGTAAGCCCTGGATAATTGCGATCGATATTTTCCAAAATTTTTCTTTCCGTATCTGTATCTACTCGAGCCGTAAAATCATCCAACAATAGTACTTTTGGATTTAGTGCCAAAGCTCTGGCCAACATTATTCTTTGTTTTTGTCCGCCTGATAAACTGGTGCCGCGCTCCGACACCACTGTATCTAATTTTTCCGGTAGAGCTTGTACAAAATCAGTGAGTTCAGCCGTAGCAATTGCTTTTTCCAGATCAGAATCATTTACCAAATTGCTAAAAGCGATATTTTCACGCAAACTCAGATTAAAAATTACACTGTCTTGAAATACCATCGCTACTTGCGCGTGTAAATTTTGTTTGTCATATTTATCAATCTCTACTTCATCATAGCCGACGCTACCTTCACTAGGAGTGGTAAGTCCGGTCAACGCATAAAGCAGCTGCGTCTTGCCCGCAGCGGTCGGACCAATGACCGCGGTCTTCGTACCAGGACGCGCTACGAAAGAAATATTTTTCAGCACCCGGTGCTGACCATAGGCCATCGTCATATTTTTTATTTCCACCAATCCATGCAGATCTTTTTTTATCAAACCCAGAGCTTCCACATGTTTGGCATTTAACACTTCGGACACACGCTGATAAGACGCGCCCGCTTGAGCAATCACATTGCTCATAAAACCAATAATAAGAATCGGGAAAATAAGAATAGCGAGATAACTATTAAAAGCAGTGAAATCACCCAAACTCATTGCGCCGCTGATTACTAAATGACCACCAAAGGTAAGAATGATAAGGGTAGCCAAATTGGTAGCAAAAGTAATTACCGGAATAAGGATAGCAAACAAACGTAAAATATTCAGACCAATATCTCTTGCTTCTTTATTGGCCGCAAAAAACTTTTCATATTCTGAAATCTGAGAATTGATCAGTCGGATCAAAGCCGCCCCTAAAATACTTTCATTAATAACTTTATTTAGCCAATCAATCGCTTCTTGTGCTTTTTTAAAAAGCTTGCGCACCTGCTTGAGTACAAAATAAAAAGTCCCGCCGATAATTGGCACGACCATCAGCACCGCCAAACCCAATTTCCAATTGATAAGAAGTAAAAGCACACTCGCTCCCAAAATCAAAAATACTGACGACACTATCGAAGCAATAGCTTGGGCTACAAAATTTTTCACCGCATCAATATCTGAGGTCAAATTTGTAAGCAATTTCGACGGAGTTACTTTTTGAATATAAGCGTATTCTTGCAAAGAAATTTTATCAGTCAAATCGCGGCGTAGATCGCGAGCCACTCTTTCAGACACATAAGTCTGCACTATACTTTGCAAATAAGTGAAGATAAAAATAAAAATTGCAACTAACACAAATTCTATCACTACAGTACGCAGCACAAAATTGCCATGTACAAAAGAATCAATAGCACGCGACATAATCTTGGGCACTGCCAAATTCAATCCATTGCTAAGAATGGTCAAAAACACCAAAAGCCCTACCGGCCAGCGATAGGGTTTTAGTAAACTAAATAAGGTTTTTTCTTTAGGTTTGTTGATAATAGTAGACATATTATTATCTTTTTTCATACAAATTTTACTTAGCCATACACCACTATATTATATATCTACTTTCAATACAATGCCACCTCAAATGAAATTACATTTTCTTCAACAAACTTACTGATACCCACTCCTGTTTTTCACTAATTCGGGCCCAACCATTTTTTTCCTGGAAAATTGTGACGGTAACCCCCTTGGCCAAACGACGCACCACCGCTCCCTTGGCGTTGGCCGCATTACGAACATTGAGATCTTTTATAGTTACAGTAGCGCGATACAAAATTGGTGTGGCTCCCATGAGATAAGGCAAGGTTCTGCCCGGTGACACAAAATATTGTCCTGGCAAATTGTAGGCACAGGTAGCACTACCACCGCCATCAGCCTGCATCTGATTTTCTACCGGCACTCCAGCATCGAGTAGCGCTTGGCTAGCCTCACTCACTGTAGCGCTTTGACTACAATATACTACCAACTCTTTACCATCATTTTTTATACCCAAAAATAATCGGGCAGTCGCCCCACCATTACCATCACTCTTGAAAGTGAAAGGTGAAAAACCTTCTACTGCTTGATCTCCGGTACTAGTGCTAACAAAAGCATTTTCGTCAAAATCAGAAATTTGACCAGTGAATTTTTCATTATTAATAATTAACATTTTACGCGCCTGAGCCATATCACTATCCGGACGGCTACCACTAGTAATATAAGTACCACTAGCTGAAGTATTTTTCAGACCCAAACTCAAATCAGTAGTTGGAACAGTAATATTAAAAAATGGCACATTCCACAAAAACTTTACATTTGGGTTGTCTATTTTCATTTGTTCCGCAACCATTTTTGGCACGGCCCAATCTTGCAAAGTGGTAGTCGACAGAGCTGGATCAATTTCATCAAATGGCGCTTTGGCCGGACCCCAGCTTACCGGAGGAGTGGATGAGCTAATAAAATTTATTTGACTGTATGGCAAATAAATAAATGTGAGATAATCTAGATAACCATTGCCCGTAGGCGCTTTCATAAAACTAGACACTCCCCGCTCTTTCACCCAATTCATCGCAGTGTATCCAGCAGGAGTAGTAGCTTGCCACGGCGGAGCAACTTTGGCCAACACGGGAGAGGACGCTAATAAAAGCGAAGCTACCATCAAAAAAGAAAAAAGTTTTCGCATATAAATTATAATAGAATTAACATTTTTTTATTATAACATA
>JAPLWP010000053.1:0-1884 GCA_026396535.1 Candidatus Magasanikiibacteriota bacterium
ATTTTGGTAGTTGAGATAATAAGCATGTTCCCAAACATCCAAAGCAATCAGCGGGGTGTGACCCAGAGTGAGTGGGGAATCTTGGTTGGCAGTAGAATATACTTTTAGTTGTTTGTTTTCATCGGTCACGAGCCAAGCCCAACCACTGCCAAATTGAGAAGTGGCGGCAGCAGTGAAAAGTTTTTTAAATTCATCGAGTGATCCAAAAGTAGTTTGGATATCAGCGGATAATTTTTCATCCACTGCTTTTTTTGGAGCCATCATTTCCCAAAACAGTGTATGGTTTATGAAACCACCGCCGTGATTGCGAATTTTTTTACGGTCTTCTTCGGATACTTCCAAAGCATTTAAATTTTTCACAATTTCTTCGCCGGACATTCCTTGGAGAGTTGGATATTTACCCAAAACATTATTGAGATTGTCTATATAAGTCTGGTGATGTTTGGTGTAGTGAATTTCCATAGTTTTGGCATCCACATATGGCTCCAAAGCATCGTAGTCGTAGTTTAATTTTGGGAGAGTAAACATATTTTTGGTTTATTCTTCAGTTGGTGGTGGCACTTCCGCGCCAGCATCAGCTTCTTCCTCGTCTACCGGTAGCTCACCTTTAGCTACAGCGTCCATTACTACTTTACCGATGGCTTTGAGAAGTTTTGGATTTTCTTTGAGATAGCGTTTGGCCGCTTCACGACCAACACCCAATTTTTCTTCACCGAAGCTATAAGTAACACCACGTTTTTCAATTACTTTGTAGAGCACGCCAGCATCCAAGGTATCACCGGACAATGAAATACCTTCATTGTACATGATATCAAATTCACAAGTACGGAAAGGAGCAGCCACTTTATTTTTTACAATCTTTACTTTTACGCGGTTACCAATAATTTTATCTCCCTGTTTGATCTGAGCGGCGCGGCGTACTTCGATACGCACAGATGAGTAAAATTTGAGGGCCATACCACCAGTAGTGGTTTCTGGATTACCAAACACAATGCCGATCTTCATACGAGTCTGGTTGATGAAGATAACTACCGTTTTGGATTTGGAAATGATGGCGGTCAATTTACGTAGAGCCTGACTCATGAGACGAGCGTGCAAACCCATATGGGAATCACCCATGTCGCCTTCGATTTCAGCTTTTGGCACTAGGGCCGCTACAGAGTCGATGACGATCACATCCACGGCATTGGAGCGTACGAGTGTTTCTACGATGTCTAGGGCCTGTTCGCCGGTGTCTGGTTGAGAGATAAGGAGTTCATTCACATTCACACCAATCTTTTTGGCGTAGTCTGGATCTAGAGCATGCTCGGCATCCACGAAAGCGGCAATTCCGCCTAATTTTTGAACTTCAGCTACAATGTGCTGAGCCAAAGTGGTTTTACCAGAGCTTTCTGGTCCGTAGATTTCAATTACACGGCCACGAGGTACGCCACCTACACCTAGAGCAATATCTACTGACAAACAGCCGGTTGGTACTGCATCTACTTGCATAGTTTTGGCCTCGCCAAAGGTCATAATAGCCCCTTCGCCGAATTTGCTTTTGATCTGTTCAATCGCGCTTGCGGCGGCTTTGAGCTTTTCTTTTATCTCATCATGTGTTGCTTTTGCCATAAATTAACGTTAAGGAATTAAGAGTTAAAGCTAAAAGGCTTTATCTCCCACGTTCTTAACTGATACTTTCTGGGCCGCCCGGTCATTGACCACAATATGGCGAACCAGCGTAGTAGTTTTACCATGTTTTTTGGTGGTCGACAAGGTCAAAGTATTCACACCATCGGCTAGCAAAATTGTGGTATTAAATTGTCCATTTTCGTCTACTTTTATCTCTTGACCGTTGGCTTCCAAGTGGCATTCTTTATCCGTTGCACCTTGCACGGAAATTTC
>JAPLWP010000053.1:1893-11463 GCA_026396535.1 Candidatus Magasanikiibacteriota bacterium
TCGGTATGTGAAGAAAGCTGCCCCTCTATCGGAGTGAAAATTATTAATTTAGGTGCTGTAGTAATACCGTAAATTTGAAATCCTAAATAGCTAATAAAAAATAATACGAAAGTAGCTAGAGCTAAATTGCGCGCCCACAAGAAATTATGATTTAGGTGGTGAGATTTTTTATTTGGTTGGTGGTGGGCAGTTTTTTTGAAACCGTCTTCGCAGTGAAATTTATAAATTATATTTTCAAAATTTAGTTCGTATATTTTACAAAGTTTGCGTAAGTAAGCATTGAGGTGGGCGCGCCCTTTTGGTAATGACAAAAAGTCACCTGTTTCCAAGGCTTGTAAATATTTGATAGGAATAAAAGAAAGTTTTTCGACTTCGTTTAATGAAAGTTCTTTTTTTTCGCGTGTTTCTTTTAATTCCGCTCCCAAATGCCTGGCAGTGTCTAAGTTTTTATAACAAAAAACGGACATAATTGTTTAGCTCTCTATATTTTCTGCATCAGATGGTTCGGAGTGTTTTGGGCTGTCAAAGACAGTGCCGCCAGTATCCAGAGTTTGTTCGTCTTCTGGAATTTCTTCATCAAATTGAGGTCGATGAATGCCTGGTTTGGCTGATAAATGTTCAGTGAAAACGTCACGTGGTTTTGCTCCATCCGCAGCACCTACTATACCAGCTTCTTCTAGTTCGTCAAGCAAGCGCGCGGCACGAGCGTAGCCTACTTTTAGGCGGCGTTGTAATAGTGAAGCCGAAGCTTTGCCTGATTCGATAACACAGCGTTTAGCATCATCAAAAAGTGAATCCTGGTCGTCGCTAGCACCACCAAATAAATTTACAGTACCACCATGACCGCCGCCGCCATTTTTGGAAACAATGGATTCGTCATAAGTTGGCAGATTATCGCCTTTGATTGATTTTACTACGCGTTTCATCTCTTCTTCTGACACAAAAGCACCCTGTACACGCTTTGGTTTGGATAGATCAGCGGTGAGGTAAAGCATATCACCACGACCGAGTAATTTTTCCGCACCGGAACAGTCCAAGATGGTGCGAGAATCAATCAGAGAAGCTACCGAAAAGGCGATACGAGCTGGAATATTGGCTTTCATCAGACCGGTAATTACCTCCACACTAGGGCGCTGAGTAGCTACAATCAAATGAATACCAACGGCGCGAGCCATCTGGGCCACACGAATAATACCAGCTTCAACTTCGCTAGCAGCAGTGGCCATCAGATCGGCCAGCTCATCAATAATAAATACAATGTAAGGTAATTTATCAGTCGCTGTTTTATTGTAAGAAATAATATCACGACAACCAGCTTGAGCTAGAGTATCAAAGCGTCTTTCCATCTCACCAATTGTCCATTTCAAAGCATTTACAGTTTTGGCTGGGTCGGTAATTACTGGAGTCAATAAATGTGGGATGCCGTTGTATAGAGTAAGTTCTACACGTTTTGGATCTACCATGATGAAGCGCAAAGTTTCTGGAGTATTTTGATAGAGCAAACTCAAAATAATTGTATTGATACAAACAGTTTTACCAGAACCGGTCGATCCAGCTACGAGTAAGTGTGGCATTTTTGGTAAATCAGCGAACCACACTTTACCAGCTACATCTTTGCCTAGCGCAATCATAAGATTGTGTCCGCGTTCTTTGAATTCTGGGCTTTCGAGTAGTTCTTTGAGAGTTACCATGGCCACTTTTTCATTTGGTACTTCAATACCTACCAGTGATTGGCCTGGAATTGGTGCTTCAATACGAATCGGGTGGGCGGCTAGAGCTAAAGCTAAATCATTGGATAGGGTAGTGATGCGAGTGAGTTTTACACCCTTGGCCGGCTTCATGGAATATTGGGTCACAGTTGGACCTACGCGCACTTCGCCCATATCTACTTCAATACCAAAGTTTTGGAAAGTATCTCTGATAGTTTCGGCATTGCCTTTGATATCGCCAGAAGTTGGTTTGGATTTGGAAGTGAACAATAAATCCACTGCCGGTAATTTGAAATCAGAGTAGTCTGGTTTTTCTATTACAATTTTTTCTTTTTGGACAACTGCCTCTGGCTCATCCTCTTCTTGTGGCACTTCTTCACTTTCTTCCTCTTGGTCGTCGATAGCTTTTTTATTGAATACTCTTTCTTCGTCTTCGTTTTCTTCTTCAGATTCGTTGTAGGCGTATTCACCTTTAATGCTGAATTTTACCGGTTCTTCCAATTTATTATTTTTAAAGCTAGCAAAAAAGGCTACAATCTGTTGTCCACCCCAACCAAGCATCATAAAGAATTTTTTATTTATCTCTACCAATTGAGCCAAAGTAGTATTAAATAAGAAAATTATCGAAACTAATAATAAAGCGATAAGAATCATGAGTCCACCCCAATAGCCAACATATCTGAGCAGTGGCCAAGATAGGGCCAGACCAAATAAACCGCCGGCATATCCCTGAGTAGCTTCACTAACTAGATCAGCGAGAGGCTTTTGAATGTGGATAAGGCCGTTGAAGCTCAAAAAGAATAAAATAGCACCAATAGTATGGGTATGTCGGTAATTATATTCCAAATCTTTGATAAGAAGTACGGCAATAGTGATAAGCATCAGTGGAAACACATAGCGGACACTACCGAAAATGAGGGCCAAAGTGGAATCTATAAAAATTCCAGCTACGCCCGCCATATTAAAGAAGCTAAGGATTGATAATCCTGCCACGACAAATAACAAAATCGCCAGAAGTCCCTGAGATACTTCCGGATTTAAATTTATTTTTGGTTTATCGTCTCGCTGACGTTTTTGATAGTGACGATACAAGCGCGCCATAAATTTTTATTAACATCATTATACCACATTTTTCTATTTTTGTTGAAAGTGGATATTTTTTTATGACAAAATTTGGTATAATAGTAGACATGAAGAAAAAAAAGTTTGGAAATTCGGGTTTTACCCTTATTGAGATCACAGTCGCGATCGCAATTTTTTTAATTTTTGCTGTAGGTATATATAGTACCATATCTATGGTGTTTAAAATTGTGTATCAATCACGCATGAAAATATTAGAAACCGCGCTTTTGAGTGAACAGCTTGAGATCGCGCATAATATTCCTTATGATAGTGTTGGTATAGTAAATGGTATCCCAGCCGGGGTATTACTCCACAATCAAACCATTGTTCGTAATGGGGCAAGTTTTACCGTAATTACTTCGGTGCGTAATATTGATGATCCCTTTGATGGAATTTTGGGAGGTAGTCCCAATGATACAGCACCAGCAGATTATAAACAGGTAGAAATTTCCGCTATTTGCACCAATTGTACTCAACAAGAGCCGGTAATACTTAGCACAATCGTAGCACCAAAAAATTTGGAAGGGGCAAGTAAAAATGGGGCATTATTTATTCATGTCTTTGATGCCAATGGAATAGCGGTCCCTCAAGCCAATGTGCATATAGTAAATACTGCCGCCAATCCCGATGTGATATTGGATGATGTGACAGGTAATGATGGCACACTTCAGATAATAGATGCGCCAACTGGTACACTTAGTTACAATATTACTGTAAGTAAAAATGGTTTTAGTAGTGATTATACTGTGACTAGTTCAGTCGCCAATCCAAATCCGCTCAAGCCGCCATCAAATGTAGTGAGTCAAGCTATTACTGAAATTAGTTTTAGTATTGATGCCCTTAGTAATTTAAATATCTCTAGTTTGGATCCGACCTGTGCTGCTCTAGCTGGACCAAGTGCGGTGCTTAATGGTGAAAAAGTGATTGGCGCTAATCCGAATGTTTATAAAATAAATCAAAATTTTTCTCTTAGTTCCAATAATTATAGTTTTAATAATATTGAGTGGGATACATATCATATTAATCTTTCTGGTACTACATATGATCTCGCTGGTACCGTGCCGATGTTGCCAATAAAATTAAATCCTGGCGCTACCCAAAATATTTCTTTAGTTTTAAAACCTCATACGACAAATTCACTGCTGGTAAAAGTGAAAGACGCTGGCACTGGATTGCCTCTATCGGATGCGACCGTACATCTATACAAAACTGGTTTTGATGATAGTTTGCAAACTGATTTGGGATACATTCGCCAAACCGATTGGTCTGGCGGCAGTGCTCAAACAAATTTCATTGATGAAACAAAATATTTTGTTGATAGTGGTACGCTCGATAAAACTATTTCGCCCGGTGATTTGAAATTAAAAAAGAGTGGAAGTTTTTATTCTGTAGGTGGAAATTTAGAATCATCTACTTTTGATTTGGGAAGTAGTGTTACATTGCGTAATATTATTTTTGAACCAATTTCACAGCCCGCTCAAACTGGATCTTCGCCAATTTTATTTCAATTGGCCGCTACCAACACTCCCAATGCTACTATTTGGAATTATAATGGTCCGGATGGAAATAATAATACTTATTATTCCGCCACCAGCTCCGTAATTTTTTCTGGCTTAGCCGGTAATCGCTATTTGCGCTATAAAGTATTTTTGTCTACGGCTGACAATCTTTATACTCCGCAATTATCCGAAGTGAATATTACTTTTTCTAATAATTGTGTGCCGCCGGGTCAAGCATTTTGGAATGGTTTATCTAGTGGCACTTATACTATGGATGTTTCGCGTACTGGTTATACTACCAGCAACAGTACTCTTACTGTGGGCGGCAATGGTGAGGTGGAAATAAATTTATCAGCCTCATAATATGGTAAAAAAAATAAACAACTCAGGTTTTTCATTGATTGAGATGTTAATCGTAATGGGCATATTTATTATGTTCGCCGGCACGATTGCGGAAATGCTGATGTGGGGCAATCATGGAAAAGATGTAGTGTTTGAACAACTGTCCAAACAAAATGATGGCCGTATCGCGATTCAAAATTTTTTAAATGATTTGCGTCGTTCTAGTTATTCTAGTATCGGTGCTTATCCAATTGAGCTGGCCGGTGCAAATCAAATTATTTTTTATTCCAATATTGATACTGATAGTTGGAAAGAGCGCGTGCGTTATTTTGTAGCGACCACTACGCTCAAACGCGGCATTACCAAACCAAGCGGCAATCCTTTGAGCTACAATAGTGCCAACGAAGTGACGACAGAGGTGGCGCATGATCTTAATAACACCACTACAATTTTTTATTACTACGATCAAAGTTATGATGGCATAAATAATACTTCTACTCTGAGTGCGCCGGTAGATATTTCCAAAATTCGTATGGTGGGAATTAAATTATTTCTAGACCTGCGTCCCAATGTTTCGCCAGCGCCACTTTATATTGAAGGCAAAACAGAAATTAGAAATTTGAAAAGTAATTAAATGAAACTGAATTTTAAAAAAATAAATAATCAGGGCAACATTTTAATGTTTGTTATGATTTTTGGCGCGATTGCTTTTGGAATGATTGTGGTGGGGGTGGCTGGTTATGCGATTTCAGAAAATGGCGCTTCGAATTATAAACACAATCGTGAAATGGCTTTTCAAATTGCGGAAGCAGGAGTGAATTATTATCGCTGGCATCTGGCGCACAATAAAACTGATTATAAAGACGGCGGTAATGGTATCGGACCATATGTACATGTGTATGAAGATAAAGATGGCAACGCGATTGGTCATTTTTCTCTCACTATTACACCGCCACCAAACGGATCTACCATTGTCACAGTACAATCCACGGGCTGGCTAGATTCTCAGCCCAATAGCAAACGTACTCTCAAAGCTCGTGTCGGTTTTCCGGCTTTGACGGATTATGCTTTTCTTACTAATGGTGATGTGTGGATAGGCAGCACTGAATCGGTGAGTGGAAAATTTCACGCCAACGGCGGTATTCGTTTTGATGGTACAGGCAACGCGCCGATTACCAGCGCTGTGCCTACTTATGTCTGTAAGTCTTATCATGGTTGTAGTAATGTGACTAAACCTGGAATATGGGGAACGGGAACACCTAATAATTATTGGAGTTTTCCGGTAGCAGCACAGGACTTTTCAGCTGTTACTGCTAATTTGGCTAGTATTAAAACCGGTTCGCAACAAAGTGGGGGATTGTATATATCTTCCTCTGGTAAACAAGGGTGGAGATTGCAATTCATGAGCAATGGCACAGTGAAAGCCTATAAAGTGAATACTACCAATTGTTATGCGGCTAAAGACACCAATGGCAATAATATTAATCCTTGTATTGATATTGCTACTGTCGGCACAGCCACTACTTATAATATGCCCACTAACGGCTATATATATGTAGAAGATACTGTTTGGGTAGACGGTACGGTAAATGGACGCGCAACTGTCGGGGTAGCGACTGGGAAAAATATTATTATTAATGATGATATATTGTATAGTGCCAAAGACGGCAACCATGTGCTTGGTCTGATCGCTTCGCAAAATATTTTAATTCCACGTAATTCGCCCGATGACCTGGAAATAGATGCGGCTTTATTGGCGCAAAATGGAGCAGCTCAAAGATATTATTATTCTGGTAATGTAAAAACTACCAACGGAATTTGGACTTGGAGTTGGAGTGGTAGTGGCGGCACTACTTCGGGATATATCAATACCAATTCTACTTATGATGCCAATCTTACTTATGGTCCTCCGCCGGGTTTTCCAGTGGGATCGCAATATAATTTGATATCTTGGGAAGAAGAGGAATAGAATTGCAATTTTTCGCTTCTTTGCTATAATTAGGTAAAGATTTTTAAATAATATATATGTCACAGAAAGTTCGTAAGCTAGTTATTCCAGTAGCGGGGCTCGGAACCAGATTTTTGCCAGCCACAAAAGCTCAGCCAAAGGAGATGTTGCCGGTAGTAGATAAACCAATTATTCAATATGTAGTGGAAGACGCAGTGCGCGCCGGTATTACTGATATTATTATGGTGACCGGACCAAGTAAACGCGCTGTGGAAGATCATTTCAGTCCAAATTATGAATTGATCAATTGGCTCAAAAAACAAAAGAAAAATGAGATAGCCGAAGATGTGAAAAAAATCGCGGACATGGCCAATTTTATTTTTATCCGTCAAAAAGGACCATATGGAAATGGTACGCCGGTACTTTGTGCCAAAGAATTGATTGGCGATGAACCATTTGCGGTAATGTGGGGCGATGAATTTTTTTATACTCCAAAAAAATCTCATTTGACTCAGCTGACTGAAGTATATGAAAAATACGGCGACCCAGTATTGACCGCCTACAAAGTAAGTAAAGAAGATACCAAAAAATATGGTATTTTGGATGCTTTTGAAGTAGAAAAAAGTATTTATCAAGTCAAAGATTTGGTAGAAAAACCAGGTCCGGAAAAAGCGCCATCACTATTGGCTACTTTGGGTGGTTTTATTTTGACCCCAGATATTTTTGAAGCTCTGGAAAAAACCAAAGTTGGTAAAGGCGGAGAACTCTGGCTCGTAGACGCTATCTTTAAACTTTCCAAAAAACGTCCAATTTATGCTCGTTTGGTAGAGGGCACTTATCATGATACTGGTTCCAAGCTTGGGTACCTCAAAGCCAATGTGGAATTTGCTTTACGCGACAAAACTTTTGGCGAAGAGTTTAGGAAATATTTAAAGAATGTGGTATAATGATCCACATATAAGTTTTATAAGAAATAAAATAAATTTTTATTTCTTATCTCAAATTTAGAAGTATGAAATTAAAACATATAATTTCATTTTCCACCCTGGCGGTTTTACTTTTGACCGCTGGTTTTGGTTGTAAAGGAATATCTACCGCCCAGCAACAGGCGACTACTCCCGTAACTCTGGAATATTGGACAGTTTTTGATGATGTAGACGCTATTCAAAAAGAAATTCAGTCTTATCGCGCTCTGAGACCTTATATAAATGTAAATATTCGTCAGTTACGAGCGGAAGAATTATATCCTCGTCTTATTGAAGCTTTGGCTGAAGATCATGGGCCGGATATTATTTCAATACAAAATAGAGATCTTGGTAAATTTTTAAGTAAATTAACTCCAATGCCAAGCTCGGTACCAGATGCTACGGTAATAGTAGAGCAAGGTAAGTTTAGTCAGACAGTAACGGTAAATACTCTTACCCAGCCTTTAGTCACTCCAACTCAGCTCGATAATGAGTATATAAAAGTAGTAAAGGATGATGTATTAATAGGTGGAAAGATTTATGGTCTGCCTTTATCGGTAGATATGATGGCGGTTTATTATAATAAAGATTTGTTGGATCGTGCCGGCATTGCTCAGCCGCCGGCCAATTGGGATGATTTTCAGCAAGATGTAAAAAAGATTACTAAATACGATAAAAAAACTGGTAAGATTCTTCAATCCGGTGCCGCTTTTGGTACTGGTGAAAATGTACCGGGAAGTGACGATCTGTTGTATGTTTTATACCAACAAAGTAATCTGAATTTTGTAGGTGGTGGTGGTCAAGCCCAATTCAATCAAGGTGGCGCTTCGTTTGATGTAATGAATTTTTATACTGACTATGCCAATCCGGCTCGTGACACTTATACTTGGTCAGCGGACCAGGGGGACGCGCTAGATGCTTTTGTAAATGGAAAAGTTGGGTTCTTCTTTGGGTATAGTTATCATTTTCCAGTTATCAAATCTCGTGCACCGCAGTTGGATTTTCGAGTATTGCCTTTATTTCAATTGAGCGCGGATAAGCCGGTAAACGTAGCCAACTATTGGTTGCAAACAGTGACTGCAAAATCCAAACACCAAAATGAAGCTTGGGGTCTGATAAACTTTTTGACTCACACCAAAGCCACCAAAGATTATTTAGATCAGACTGACAGACCAACTGCTTTGCGCGCGTATATTACTGATCAAAAAACCAAGCCAGAATTGCAGCCATTCATGGACCAAATTTTGATTGCCAAAAATTGGTATCATGGTCATGATTATGCGGCCGCAGTCAAAGCGGTAAATGACATGATCGCTCAATGGTTGCAACCAATTACTGATGGTAGTAAAGCGCAAGAAATTCAAACAAATATTTTAAATCAAGGTATGTCCAAGGTAAATCAGACTTTGTAGTATGAAAAATTTTGCGAAAGGATTGTTATTTATCTTGCCACTACTGGTATTATTTTTTCAACCAACAGTCGCGAAAGCTGATCAAATTTATTGTTTTTGTTCGGTGGAAGCTTCCAATCTGGATGTTTCACAAAATGCTCCAGACCCAGAATGTAAACAAATGACTACTCCAGACTGTAATGGCTATGCCGCTTCATTAGAAAGCACGGGCAAGAGTGGATATACTTGTACTGTGAACACAGATCAGAAAGCTTGTAAGGCTGAAATAGAAAATTGGAAAAAACAAAAAGCTCAAATAATAGCTGATTTAGCCCAGTCTGATAAAAAAGAAAAGGCTATCGCGAAATCAGGCAGCAGTCAATTTTTGCCAGCCTGTATTTTGGCAGATAAATTAAATCTGAATTCCGAATGTGGCGATGTGACTATTTTTATAAAATTAATGCTTGATATTGTAAACTACCTCCTAAGTTTTGTAGGAGGTTTAGCCCTGTTATTCTTTATATATGGTGGATTTGTTTTGATATTTTCCAGTGGCGCTCCTGATAAAATTACTCAAGGTAAAGAAATATTAAT
>JAPLWP010000032.1 GCA_026396535.1 Candidatus Magasanikiibacteriota bacterium
AAAAAATCAGATAATGTGAGTTTTGTGGTAAAAGATTACTACAATGATTATGTTGACAAAATGAATTTCGCATACGAAGAAGATCATTTGGAAGAGAAGTATGTGGATTTTAAAAATATTATGCGTGAATATCGCGATGGAGTATTGTTGTTTGAACTGACTGATAAAATGGTATGGAGCAAAGCCGTGGAAGACACAGTTGGATTAAAATCTTACTATCAGATGGACAAAAATAAATATATGTGGGGTACTCGTGCCAATGCCGGAATTTTTGCGTGTAAAGATGCCAAAGTTGCCAAAGCAGTTAAAAAAATGGTAAGGAAAGATACTCCTGATACGCTTATTTACAAGAAAATAAATGCAACTGATCCTTTAGCTGTAAGTATCACCAGAGGCAAATTTGAAAAAGGACAGAACGAAACAATGGATAAAATTACATGGAAAGAAGGGGTGATTGATTTGCCATCGGAAGACACAAAACGAACTTTTATTAAAATCTATAAAGTGATGGATCCAATGCCAAAGGAATTGTCGGAAGTTATGGGAGCAGTTACCTCTGACTATCAGGCTTATTTGGAGGATAATTGGATTAAAGAACTAAAAATAAAATATCCTGTTGTAATAAACTCAACAGGAGTTAATACTTTGTTTAAATAAACGTGTTGGAATTTAAAAAATACAGGGTTGTATTTACTAATTTCCAATGGATTGTGATTGGTTTTTCATTGGCAATTTGCGCTTGTCAAACAAAAACAAGAGAAGATAATAGTACTATTTTGGCAAAAGCATATGATAAAACTTTATCTATTAATGAAGTCCAATCATTGCTGGGTCCAAATATGACAAAGCAAGACAGTTTCTTTTTTATTAAAGAGTATATTGATAATTGGGTTCAAAAGCAGGTAATTTTAAATAATGCTCAACAAAGCGATATTGGCTCAACAGATGAGATTGGCAAAAAAGTTGAAGATTATAAGAATGACCTAATTATGTATGAGTATCGCAAAAAAATGATTTCTGAAAAATTAGATACCAATATTTCGATAGCTGAAACAAAAGAATATTATAATAATCATCCCGAAAATTTTGAACTGAAACAAAACATCATTCGGTTCGTATTTATAAAGATGCCCGTTAGTTTAGAAAAAAAACACAATTTTTGGAGTAAATTTGGTAATGCAGATGATGAAGCTATTACCAATATGGCTGTGGTAGCTTTAAAAAGTGGAGGAAGTGCCTTTTTGGATAAAAACAAATGGCTTGCTTTTGATGATATTTTAAAAGTTGTTCCAATCAATACCTATGATCAGGAAGATTTTATAAATAACAACACACTTTTTAAAATTGATGAAACCAATTTTATATGGTTCATTCATATTTTAGAATTTAAAATAAAAGACACGGTTTCACCGTTTGAATTTGTAAAAGAGAATATTACTCAAATATTATTAAACAAGCGAAAAGTAAACTTGATGGAAAAGCTGGAAAATAATTTGGTAAACAAAGCCAAAAAAGCTGACAAAATAAAAATCTATTTACCAAAATATGAATAAGCAAAAACGTATATACAAATGGGTTATTCCAATAATGATGTTGTTTGTTTTGGTAAACTCATCCGTTATTGCCCAAAAAAAGCAAGTTTTGGAAGAAGTAGTGGCTGTAATTGGCGATAATGTAATTCTAAAATCAGAATGGGAAGCCGAATATCTGCAGGTTAAAGACCAGTACACTTCGTTTAAAGGTGACCTTAAATGCGAAATATTGAACCAATTAATCACACAAAAATTAATGTTACACAAGTCGGAATTAGATAGCATTGTAATTACAGATGAACAGGTAGAATATGAGATGGATAGAAAAATACGCTATTTTGTATCTCAAATTGGTGATGAAAAACGACTTGAAGAATATTTAGGGAAAACAATCCTACAATATAAGGAAGACATGAAACCTCGTATTCTGCAACAAATGAAAGTGCAGGAAGTGCAAAAAAAAATGATGGATGCTATTAAAGTTACACCAACCGAGGTTAAAAAATATTTTGATGACATTCCAACAGATAGTTTACCATTATTTGGTGCCGAAGTAGAACTTGGGCAAATAGTAATGATACCAAAACCAAATCAATACGCCAAAGAATATGCCTATAATACACTTAAGAAATACCGTGAAGAAATAATAGCCGGCAAAAGAAATTTTGAACTTACCGCCAAAATATTTAGTGATGATAAAGGCTCAGCTGTAAATGGCGGCGAACTTGGTTATTTTAAGCGTGGAGAAATGGTGCCAGCTTTTGAAGCTATGGCTTTTAAGTTAAAACCTGATTCGGTTTCTCCAATTATTGAAACACAATACGGCTACCATATTTTAAAATTAATAGACCGAAAAGGAGAAAAAATAAATATCCGACATATACTTATTAAACCAGCCATTATTACCCGCGATTTGGCTGATGTAGAAAAGTTTTTAAAAGATTTAGTGTTTAAAATAAAAGCAGATTCACTTACTTTTTGCCAAGCTGCTGCCAAGTATAGTGAGGATGAAATTACTAAATCGAATTGTGGATTTTTTACCGACCCAAATGTGGGTTCTAACAAGGTAGAAATAGAAGTTCTTGACAAAGATGTGGTAATGCAGGTTCAAAAAATGAAACTAGGGGAATTTTCTCAGCCAACACCCATCCAAACACAAGATGGTTCTTCAGCCTATAGAATGTTATATCTTAAATCAGAAACCAAACCTCACCGGGCCAATATGAAAGATGATTATCAAAAGATTCAAGCCTTTGCAT
>JAPLWP010000085.1 GCA_026396535.1 Candidatus Magasanikiibacteriota bacterium
CATCTTTGCTTAAATAAAGCTCTAGATATAGACTTTAACCAAAACAAAAGCAGGATTATCGTACCTGCCATAGCCCAAAGGCTACTTACGCTCCGTTAGGAGAATTTGAGTTAACAAAAAAACATTTATCTTACAGACTAATTATGCTACTATTGTCGTATGAACAAATATATTTTTATCACCGATATCCTTCCTTTTATTTTCATCTGGCTTATTTGGATTACCGCCTACCGAAGCAAACTGCAATGGATACTCAGATGTTTTTTTCTGCTTTTGTTTATCGGACTGATTTTTCTCTCCCCTCTTAAAATATTCGTGAATCAATATATTGGCTGGGGAATTTGGATAACATTTATCGTTTCTGCCATTCGTTCATTTCTGAAAATAAAGAAACTGCCTTTTGCTTCAAAAGCAGATTGGTGGGAAGCCTTGTTTGGCACTTTGATTATCGGAGCCATAATTTTCATTTTGAATTATCCTCCGCCAAAACAAGAGCCAGCGTCTTCTGCTCAGAAAATCAATCTGACTTTTCCCCTTCGCAGTGGCAGTTATTATCTGACCAATGTCGGATTTTCTCCATCAATTGGCGGATTCCCTACTGTCCATTCCAGCCTAGCTGAAAAATTCGCTATTGATATTATGCGACCCAGAAATTTGAAAGAGTTTTTCAGTTCTTTCTTCAAAGCGGATCTTGGTCAATATGCCATTTTTGGCGATGACATTCATAGTCCTTGCGATGGATTTATTGACAAAGCCAATGATGATTTGCCTGATTTGATTCCGCCTGCCAAGGGAACAGGCACAGGCAATCATATCTACCTTAATTGTAATGGCACAACAATACTTTTAGCTCATCTTCACAATAAATCAATTAGATTCAAGGAGGGACAAGGAGTAACAACCGATGATGTTATCGCCCAAGTTGGAAATAACGGCAATTCTACTGAACCTCATCTCCACATCAACGCTTATATTACGCGAGGCGAAAACAACCCAGTGGAGACTTCGCAAATTATGTTTGACGGAAAAATTGCCAAGAGAGGAAGTATAATAGAATATGGTCAATAAAAATAGAAAGGCAGGTGAATTATGAAAAAATATATTATTCTAGGAGTAGCTTCTTTTGCGGTATTGCTTTTGTCTGGTTGTGGAACCCAAACAACAACCCCTACTAGCACCACCCAAGAGAAGAAGGTAACTTTGACTGCTGAAGGAGGAGCCTGCACTGCGGATACAAGCTGTCAGACTGGATTAAAATGCGTCAGCGGAAAATGCTCGTCAGGAAAAGTCAGCTCAGCTTGTGCCACCTATAAAGATTGCAATACTGGACTTTATTGCGTAAAATCTGTTTGCTCCAATCCGCCTTCCTATGCAAAATACTTCAGTAAGATAACCATCGGAAAAATGAAAGCTGGAATGCCCCCAGGACCGAAAAACATTCCTGTCCCAGCCACGGAATTTAGTGCCGCTACCGATGCGGTGGAAATTGATGTTATGTCCAAGCCTGAAACCAAGGGAGAATTGTATTACGACCTAGTGGATACAACCACTGGCGAAACAATTCTGTCCTCCGCTGGCAGTAAATCAAAAATTGATTCAAGGGGAGGAGGAACAGGCTTTGGCGTCCCATATGGAACGACTGGGGATTTTGAACTGAATGTTTATTTCAACAATGAACTGATATACACTACGGCAATAAAGATTAAGCCGTAACGAAACTAAGGGAGACTAAAAAAACAGCTTCGAAATGAGGCTGTTTTTTGTTCTTGTTTTTCAATTATTTTAACACCGCATAATCGATTCCTTTGGTGTGTTGACCGTAATACATAAACCATTTTCCGCCTATTTTAATTACCGTTGGGTCGCTTGGCGGACTCATCGGAAAATCCATTTTAGAATCGGCATTATTTGAATAATCAAATTGAGCAGTAGCTGAAAACTTATTATCCTTGAATTCCGTATGATAAATTCCCTTATATGACCAGAAATACATCCTGAGAGAGTTATCGTCCCACTTAACAAACTCGCATCCGTCTAAAAACCCCTTAAATTCATCATTTCGGCTATCAAGAGCAATGCCTTTCTTTTCAAAATTAAGTCCGTCTTGTGAGGTTGCCCACAAGAAAAGATGGGTGTCATTGTTGGGAACTTTGCCTGGCTATTTCTGGTCTATATAACCACTATATACCATTAGATATTCATTTCCTGATTTAATAACGGTTGGAGACGCAACATTGCTCAAAGTTAAGCCAGCCGTATTTTTAACATCCACTCTGACACCTAATTCTTCCTTCCAAGAAAGTCCATCGGAAGAAATGGCACTTTTGATTGCATTCTGATTTTGATAATACATCCGAAATTTTCCGTCAGTTAATTTTAGGACTGATGGAAAGGTTGCCCATTCCATTCTAGTTCCCTTTTCCTCTGTCCAGCTTTTTCCATCGTTAGAGGTCACTGAATATACCTGACCCTTAAACCCTGGGATTTCAGGCTCAGCACTGTAATACATTCGGTATTTGCCAGTTTCA
>JAPLWP010000083.1 GCA_026396535.1 Candidatus Magasanikiibacteriota bacterium
ACCATATATATACGGGTGAGATTGTTGGCTAATATAAAGAGTAGGCTTGAAAGCGCTAAGACATTTATTTTGTTGGCTTGGTTTTTGATAATATCGCCGATAAAATAAATTGTGAGTGGAATCAATAATAAATGCTCGTTGAGCACCAAGCGATAAAAATGGAAATTCAGATCTGTAATTTTGCCTAGAGCCACATCGCGGTACCAATGATAATAATGATCTTGTAAAGCAAAAACACCGGCGGATAATCCGGCCTGAGTAAATAATATTAAAATGGCATTGCCAAAGATGGTGGCGATGATAGCTTGTTTGCCGAGATCACGGAATTTATCGGAAAGATATAAATCTGATAATGGGAATATATATAAGAAGAAAAAGTAAGGGATAAGGTCGGCGATTATTGCGCCAGTATTGTGTCTGTGGTAAAAACCACATGCGGCCGCAGAAATTCCTGCAATCACTAGTAAAAATATTAAATAGTGCCAAGTTCTTAATTGTGTAAAAAATATTTTTCTTTCTCGATATAATTTTTGAGTAAAATATATGGCCAGCGATACTACCAGCAAGCAAGTGCGCAGCGAAGTGCTGCCGACACTGAAATAGCCGCCCGCTCCATCCAAAATTATTTCACCGGCTACTATATACCAACCACGTTCGTCATTTTTGTAAATCCAATAAGCGGCCAGTGCTAAAATAAAAAACGACACCAATGTATTGATGGGACTCTGGGTCCACAGTGGTGTCGCGGGGGTAAAGATATATGAGAATAAACGGATAGCAAAATATAAGATCAGAAGTTTGGTAGTAGTTTTGCTATTCATAAGATTTATAACAAAGTTTTAAATCCGTTGATAAATCCTTTGGCGTCGATGGCGGTTTTACCTTCGAGCTGTAATTCAAAAATTTCAATTACGGTATCTTGGGCGGCTCCCATATATAGGTGGCCGTCTTAGGCGGTGAGTTTACCAGCTTCGATTTTCACATCAGCTGGAGCAATCTTGAGAAGCTTTAATCTTTTTTCATTCCACATGGTCCAGATGCCTGGCCATGGAGTGAGACCGCGATAGAGATTATAAATTTCGGTAGCGGTTTTGGTGCCATCCACTTGGCCATCTTCGCGAGTAAGTTCTTTGCAGAAAGTGGCTTCAGTGTGATTTTGAACTTGAAGTGTAATTTTGCCAGCGATAAAATCTGGAATCGCTTTGATTAGTAGATCAGCTTCCAGTGGTGCCAGGCGCTCGCTGAGCTCAAAACAATTTTCATCTGGCAGAATATTTAATTTGTCTTGTAGTAAAATTGGCCCGTGATCCATTTCTTTATCCATGAGCATAATGGTCGCGCCGGTTTCTGTTTCACCATTGATGAGCACAGACTGAATAGGGGATGCGCCGCGATATTTTGGTAAAAGGGACGCGTGAGTATTGATAGATCCGTGTTTGGCAGAATTTAAAATAGACTCCGGAACCAGCAAGCCATATTTGCAAACAATATTTATATCAGCTGATATTGGCAAAGTGTAATCTTTGAGAGTGGCTGGCTGCTCTACTGGAATATTATATTTGAGTGCTAGAGTTTTTACGCCAGTCATTTGTATTTCTTGTTTGCGGCCAACTGGTCTGTCGGGCTGAGTGACTACTAATTGGATATCAAAAATACCACTGTCGATAAGCTGTTGTAAAATCGGAGTAGAAAAATGATGAGATCCAAAAAATACTGCTGAGATCATAATTAGTCAGTAAGCGGTTTAAGATCTTTTGCTTTTTCAATAAACAGATGACCATTGAGATGTTCTACTTCATGCTGGACAATACAGGCTGGAAAATCTTTTGCTTCAAATTCATTCTGTTCGCCATTTATATCAAGCGCTTTTACTTTGATATGAGTGTAGCGTTTGATTTCGCCGTAAACTTTATTTGGCACGGACAGACAGCCTTCATGATCCCAAATTTGTTTCTTGGACATTTTTTCCCAAGTCGGATTGGCCAACACCAAATCTTCGCGCGTATTGATTGGAGAATATTGTTTGGCAACGATACAAACTTTTATCGGATTGGCGACTTGGTGCGCGGCAATACCGACGCCGTCTTTGATATACATCGTCTCGATCATGTCTTTCACAAATTTTTTCATCTCCTTGCTACGCATCTCCTCGGGTGTGACTTCGCGGCCCATGGTGTGTAAAATTTTATTTGGTTCGGTGGTGACTGGGATAAACATATTAAAAAGATAACAGGTTAGCTGGGTTGGGATCGAATTTCCAATCATCGGGTAGATTGGCGGCCAACCATTTAGTATTGTGTTTATATTTATTAAATTTGGTTTTGATAATCAGAGCATACCAGTAAGCGCCGTGTGTGTAAAATGGGGAAAACGGCAAAGGATCGGATATTATAATGTCTGGATTGCCTTTCGTCAAGGTAGAAAGGTGTTT
>JAPLWP010000117.1 GCA_026396535.1 Candidatus Magasanikiibacteriota bacterium
GTTTAAGGAAAACGAAAACCTCTTAGCTTTTTTGGATAAATATTTACCAAAAATAAAAGAAAGGGATATCGTGGTAGTAACTTCCAAAATTATCGCTTTGTCTGAAGGTAGATTTTGTATCGTAAAAAACGAAAAAGAAAAAGACGCAATAATAAAAAAAGAAAGTGACTGGGGTATAAAAACTAAATATGTTTACCTCACCATAAAAGACGGCGACGTCTTGGCCAATGCTGGCGTGGACGAATCCAATGCCAACGGCAAACTAATATTGTTGCCAAAAGATAGCTACAAAAGCGCCCAGATAATTCGCTATTATTTACGTAAAAAATTCCGTCTAAAAAAATTAGGAGTAATAGTGACGGACAGTCGTCTACTACCTCTACGCGCTGGTGTAGTTGGCATATCGCTAGGATACGTTGGGTTCAAAGGAATAAAAAATTATATCGGCAAACCGGATCTATTTGGCCGACCATTTGAATTCTCCAAAACTGATATCGCGGACAGTCTAGCTACTGCCGCCGTGCTCGTAATGGGCGAAGGCACAGAAAAGCAACCGCTATGCGTAATATCGCAAGCACCAATAGAATTCACAGACAAGATAAATCGAACGGAATTAAAAATAGACATCAAAGAAGATATCTATAAACCACTATTCGAGAAAATATAAATTAAATCTTAAACGGCGGCTCTACAGTCGCTGTTTTTGTTTCCCCGCCTGTCGCAGTTTCAAAGGTAAAAGAAGTGGAACAAAGAGAGATAGATTTGTCCGGATTAGCATATTTAGCGCCATATTTTAGGTCGCCAATAATGGGATGTCCGAGGTAGGCCAGCTGAGAACGAATCTGGTGTGGGCGACCGGTCTTAAGGTTTATTTCTAGCAATGAATTTTTATCATCAGTCTGAAGTATTTTGTAATCCAATTCAGCATACAATGCATCCCCTCTTTCATAATCAAAAACCGTAGTCTTATTTTTTTGTTCATCCTTACGCAACCAATTGATAAGCGTGCCTTTTTCTTTTTTGAGTTTACCTTCTACCAAACATTGATAAGTTTTTTGTACGGTGTGATTGCGAATCTGCTCAGACAATCTAGCAGCCGCTTTGCTAGTTTTGGCAAACAAAACTACCCCAGATACTGGACGGTCCAAACGGTGCAGCAAACCCAAAAATACTTGCCCAGGTTTGTCATATTTTTCTTTTATATAATGTTTTACCTCGTCCATAAGACATTTATCCCCGGTTTCATCTCCTTGCACCAAAACACCAGCTGGCTTGAATACTGCTATGAGATGGTTGTCTTCGTATAAAACTTTTAACATAATTTAATCAAAATAAGGAATCCCGAGCCAACCCCACGGATCTACAAAACGCAACTTCCTTTCCAAGCCTTCGACCAACTTCATCTCCTCACCAGATAATTCAAAATCAAATATTCGAGCATTATTTTTTATATTTTCTGGTGTAATGCTCTTGGGGATAACAATAGTATTTCTTTGTATAGCCCAACGAATTAAAATTTGAGCCGAAGATTTACTGTGATTTGAGGCGATCTGTTTTATAGTTTCATCTTCAATCAATATAATATCACCGCCTTTAGATTTAACATTACCCGGTGTACCAAGTGGCGAATAAGCCGTCACGGCAATATCTTGATTTTGCAAAAACTTTACTAGACGACTCTGCTGATTATAGGGGTGGAGTTCAATTTGATTTACAACTGGTTTTATTTGAGCATATGAAAGCAGATCCACCATCATGGGACCGGTAAAATTAGCGACTCCGATAGATTTGACCAAACCAGCATGAACCAATTCCTGCATCGCTTCCCAAGTTTCTCGTATAGAAATTCTCGGCGTGGTTAATTTACCATTTACATCCACGGTTCCTAGACCACTGAGAAAATCACCTTCTTCTTTTTTATTTTCTGACAATCCCCAGTGCATTAAATATAGATCCAGATAATCCAACTGAAGATCACTGAGAGTTTGTTTACAGGCTGCCGCCACATCCTGAGTTGCATGTGCTACATCCCAAAGTTTACTAGTAATGAAAACATCTTCTCTTTTTACTTTACCACTGGCAAAAATTTGACCAAAGGCTTCACCAATTTCTTTCTCATTTCTATATATAGCCGCACAATCAATATGTTTATAGCCGGCTTCAACCAGCGCATATTCTACTGCCTGACCTGCTTTATTTTGAGGAGATTTCCAAGTTCCAAGACCCAAGATTGGCATTTTTTCTCCATTGTTTAAATTAATATAATTCATATAAATTATTTCACTTTTTTAATCCACGCACTCTGCCCCGCACATAACGCTACCGCCAGCGCATCCGCCGCATCATCAGATTTTATCTTGCCTTTTATACCTAGAATCATCGCCACCATTCTTTGCATTTGTTGTTTTTCAGCATTGCCATATCCGGTGGTAGCTTGCTTGATTTGTGGTGGTGTAAACTCGTCAATTTCCAAACCTGCTTGCGCGCCTGATAATAAAATTGCTCCGCGTGCTTGGGCTACCTCAATAGCAGTAGTAACATTTTTAGAAAAGAAAAGTTTTTCTACCGCCATTCTATTTGGTTTATGTTTTTTTATTAAAAAATTTAAAGCATCGCTAATCTCAAGCAAACGCTCAGTAAATTTTTTCTTAGGAGAAGTATCCACACATCCATAGTCCAGCGCTTTCCACTCCCCTGTTTTTAATTTTTCTATAACACCAAAACCCATACGGCCAAAGCCAGGATCAATGCCTAATATGATTTCGATTTTTGGTATCATAATTAACCAGCGTTGGTATAATAATCATCCACGTCATCATTTTCTTCCAAAGCTTCAAACAATCTAGAGATCTGTTCACGCACTTCTTCGTCAATCGCCATTTCTTCTTTGGCTACGTAGCGTAAACCAGCATCATCTACTTCGATACCTAGCTCTTTTAATTTACCAGAAACTTTGCCGAAATTTTCTACTTTGGTTTTTATTTCTACCTGCTCATCTTCAATAGATATATCATCCGCTCCAGCTTCGATAATTTCCAACTCAAAAAGCTCAGTATCACCGGGAATTTTAGACTTTTCAAATTGGATAATTCCGCACTGCTCAAACATCCACATCACACTGCCATTACCACCCATCGTGCCACCATTTTTAGTCAAAATGTGTTTTACATCGGCTACGGTACGGTTCTTATTATCAGTGAGACATTTGATAATTACTGCTGTACCACCTGGACCAAAAGCTTCATAATACACTTCTTCGATCTGAGCACTACCATCTGCACCAATCCCTTTTTTTACCGCTCTTTCGATATTATCTTTTGGCATGGATACGGCCTTAGCTTTATCTATCGCAATGCGCAAAGAAAAATTGGTATCAGGATCCCCGCCACCACGCTGAGCGGCGGAAAACATACTGCTGCGCTTGGCATCCTGCTTGCCCTTGCGCCCCTGAATATTATGCCATTTTGAATGTCCGGACATATTAGTCTAATTTTTGAATATTAATATTTTGCAAACTTTGTTTTAAAAACAAATTCATTTCTTCTTTAATTCTAGGATCATTTATATCCATAGTATTATACTGTTTCATTAGTTCTGATAACTTCTTTTCCATGGCTCTACTTAATTCTTCATTTACTTTGGCTCCTGACGGCATATTATTTTTTGAACCGCTCGAAAAAGTAGTCGTAGAAATTCTGGAAACAACAGTCTTTCTATTAAATTGTGCCATCACTGCCAAAACCGCGAAAAGAAGCGTGTATAAATACAAGCTATCCAAATTAACCAATTTACTAGCTCTAGAATTAGAAAAATTATGAGGATCAATATATACATCTAACACATCACCTTCTTTGTATACCTTACCAAAAGCATGTTGGGCAGTGAAAAGTGATGTGTCATACCATTTGCCGACATAATTTTTATTACCCCAATTATAACTATAATCTAAAACTGTAAAGTACACTGGAATAAACAAATTTCTCTGTGAAATTAAAGGTCCAACAGAATCTATTTTGGTAATCTTGGCCTGAGTTTTATCCCATTCTTGGCGCATCTGAGCATTGGCCTTTTTCTGAGTAAATATAAAATTACCAAACATTAAAAAACCGGCGACAAAAAATAAAGTAAAAAGGATTCTAACGACAATCAACCTCTTTGGACGCGGATTTGAAGATTGAACTATCTCCATATAATTTTATTAGTTTTATGCCTGAATTCTACCACTTTTGAGCCAAAAATCAAGGATTAAAAAAGCCCCGATATAATCGAGGCTTTTCTTAAACTTATTTCTTGAAACCAGTACCAGCTGGGATCAAACGACCGATAATCACATTTTCTTTGAGACCCTCGAGGTAATCGATCTTGCCGGTAAGGGCAGTGTTGATCAACACCTTGGCTGTTTCCTGGAAGGAAGCGGCTGAGAGGAAGCTCTGAGTAGAAAGCGATACGCGACTTACACCAAAGAGTAGTTCTTTGAATGTAGCTTCTTTGCCTTTGTTCTTTTGAGCCAACAAGTTGGCATATCTGATTTGAGCTTTTTCTACGATTTCACCTGGTAATAATTCAGTATCACCAGCTTCTTCGATCTGTACACGAGAGAACATCTGACAGATGAGCAACTCTACATGTTTATCATTTACTTTCTGACCTTGAGAAGAATAAATGTTCTGTACTTCTTGTAAGATATAACGCTGTACAGCAGGGCGACCGCTCAGTTCAAATAATTCTTGCAAATTGATACTACCATCAGTCATGATCTGGCCTTTTACTACTTTTTCATCGGCCTTCACGTACAATTTATAACCTAATGGAATAATATATTCACGAACTTTTGGACCAACATATGAAAGGGTCATATTGTTTTTCACAATCTTCACCTTAGTTTCATATTTAGCTTTGATTTCTTCGCCGGATGTACCGCGTACCAAGATAGTTTGTTCTGGAGATACAACATCGCCATCTTTTACCATCACTTCATCACCACTATCAAATTTCAATTTCATTTCATCCATGCCTTCGAAGTGTACTTTCACAATCTTCTGACCGCGGCGGCCTTCAAAGATTTTCTTACCAGTAGAGGAAGTAACAATCTTACCATCCGCATCTTCGATTTCTACTGTACCGTCTACTTCAGACAAAACAGCTTTGCGTTTTGGAGGACGACATTCGAACAATTCTTCTACACGTGGCAAACCTTGGGTGATATCACCACCGGCTACACCACCAGAGTGGAAGGTACGCAAAGTAAGCTGAGTACCAGGTTCACCTAGAGATTGAGCGGCAATAATACCTACAGCTGTACCAAATTCTACCGGTTTGTTGTGGGCCAAATCGAAACCATAACATTTGCGGCAAACACCTTTTGGTAATTTACACTGCAACACACTGCGAACATTAATATTATCTACTTTATTTTCATCTACCAAACGAGTAATTTTACCATCGATCACGCCACCTTTTTCTACGATTACTTCGCCATTCACTTTAATATCGGCCAAAGTATAGCGACCCCAAACACGATCAGATAATTTTTCACCCATTTCTTTGGATTGAGCGATAGTGAAGATTTCACCAGTTGTATCACCACATTCTTCTTCAAGCACCACTACATCCTGAGCCACATCTACCAAACGACGAGTCAAATAACCAGCGTTAGCAGTACGAAGCGCAGTATCGGACAAACCTTTACGAGTACCATGGGAAGAAATAAAGTATTCAAGCACATCAAAACCTTCTTTGAAGTTTCCTTTTACCGGCAATTCAATAATATCACCAGATGGAGATACCACTAAACCTTTCATACCGATAACCTGACCAAGCTGACCCCAAGTACCACGCGCACCAGATTCGATCATGGCGTATACTGGACCATTTTTATCAAGAGTCTGTTGATTGTTAGCAATAATTTTATCTTTAGTAGCTGTCCAAATTTCAAGAATCTTAGAGTGACGTTCTGCATGAGTAAGCAAACCTTCTTAGCAATCAAAGCAGGTTTTTCTTCAATTCTTGGGAAGTCAGCGATACCCAAAGAGTAACCGGATTTAGTTACATAGCGGTAACCAAGATTTTTCAATTCATCCAAGAAATAAGCAGTTTCTTGCTGACCGTAAAATTCCAAACACAAGTGAATAATTTCTGCTAATTTTTTAACAGTAATTGTATCATTGTAGAAAGAGATTTTTGGTGGCAAAATTTCATTGAACAAAATACGTCCCAAAGAAGTTTCAATTAATTTATCAGTTCCTTCTGGGAATTTACCAGCCATTTCTTCTGGAGTAAAGCGAATTTTAATTCTTTCGTGCAAAGTAATATTGCGAATTTTGTAAGCAAGTTTAGCTTCGCGAGGAGAAGAGAAATATCTCTTTACTGGAGCGGTATCGGTACTCTTGTGGTGAGTGAGGTAAAAACATCCCAAAGCAATATCTTGTTTTGGAGTAATTACCGGCTGACCTGTAGCTGGTTTGAGCAAGTTCTTTTCAGCAGCCATCAAATTGTCAGCTTCCCAACGAGCTTCAGCGGTCAAAGGCAAATGAACAGCCATCTGGTCACCATCGAAGTCGGCATTGAAAGCAGTACAAGTAAGAGGGTGCAATTGAATAGCTTTACCTTCTACCAAGCGTGGATGAAAAGCCTGAATACCAAGACGATGCAAAGTAGGAGCGCGATTCAAAAATACGCGAGTAGTCTGAGTAAGCTCTTCAAGAATATCCCACACTTCGTCATGTTCCGCTTCAATATAACGAGAAGCAGAGCGGACATTGTGAGCTAATTCACGTTTAATAATTTCACCCATGATAAATGGTTTGAACAATTCCAAAGCCATGCGTTTTGGCAAACCACATTCATCAATATTTAATTGAGGACCTACGACGATAACGGAGCGACCAGAATAGTCGACACGTTTACCGAGCAAGTTCTGACGGAAGCGACCCTGTTTACCTTTCAAAATATCAGCAAGGGAACGCAACTGACGTTTCTGACCAGTAGCGGCCAAAACAGTTTTACTATGACGAGCATTGTTGTCGATAAGAGCATCCACCGCTTCTTGCAACATACGTTTTTCGTTGCGGCAAATAACTTCTGGAGCATCAAGTTCAAGCAAACGACGCAAACGATTGTTGCGATTGATAACACGGCGATACAAATCATTCAAATCGGAAGTGGCAAAGCGACCACCATCCAAAGCCACCATCGGACGCAAATCTGGAGGAATCACTGGAATACATTTCATGATTGCCCATTCTGGACGAATCTTGTTGATGCGCAAGCTGTTGAGTAATTTGCGACGACGAATGAGACGTTCCAATTTTGTACCTTTGGATGTGCTTTGTTCGTCAGCAATCTGTTTGATAGTTTCTTCAATATTAATTCTCTCAAGCAATCCGTAAACTGCTTCAGCACCAATACCAGCTTCAAACAAATGACCAAAACGTAAAGACAATTCCTGATAACGATTTTCAGATAAAATTTTGAGTACCTGTAATTCTTTTAATTCTTTTTCAGCTGCAGTGAAATCCTGTTCAAGTGCCAAAACTTTACGTTCAGTTTCTTGCTGAATTTTTTCTAGAGCAGAAGCAGTTGCTTTTTCATCATTGCCTTTTTTCAAAGCGGCTTCGCCTTCTTGTTCAATCTGTTTCTTTTTGGTTTTATATTCTTGACGCATCTGATCAGAAGCCATTTTTTTACCAGCTTCGTCAACATGCGATACGATGAAAGAAGCAAAGTAAATTACTTTTTCCAAAGCTTGTACTGGCACATCCAAAATAAAACCAACTTTAGAAGGCACAGAACGCAAGAACCAAATATGCGCTACCGGAGCTGCAAGCTCAATGTGGCCCATACGTTCACGACGTACTAGAGAAGTAGTAACTTCTACTCCACACTTATCACAAACAATTCCTTTGTAACGAATTTTTTTATACTTACCACAATAACATTCCCAATCTTTGGTAGGCCCAAAAATTTCTTCCGCAAACAAACCACCTTTTTCAGGTTTTTGAGTGCGATAGTTAATTGTTTCTGGTTTATTCACTTCACCAAAAGACCATCCACGGATAGTTTCTGGAGAGGCCAAGCGCAAGCGAATGGCATCAAAATCGGTATTTCTTAAAGATTCTTTTTGCATATGATAAGAAATTATTGATTATTGCCACTCACGCCATTTAAATCGTTGAGCGCGTTTTCATTTCTTTGATTTTGTTTTTCTTCTTCAGCTTTTACTTCTTCCATTGGACGATATTCACCAGACTCAGTTTTCTTCAACAATTCTACTTCGAGACCAAGACCTTTGATTTCACGAACCAACACGTTGAAAGATTCAGGAATATTAACGCGAGTAATTGGCTCACCTTTAATAATCGCTTCGTAAGCTTTGGAGCGACCTGGGACATCATCGGATTTGATTGTCAAAATTTCTTGCAAAGTATGAGCAGCACCGTAAGCTTCCAAAGCCCAAACTTCCATTTCACCAAAACGCTGACCACCAAACTGAGCTTTACCACCCAAAGGCTGTTGGGTAATCAAACTGTAAGGTCCGATAGAACGTTGATGGATCTTATCTTCTACCATGTGGTTCAATTTCAACATGTAGTTGTAACCAATAGTAGTTTTGTGATCAAACGGTTCACCAGTACGTCCATCATAAAGCTGGGCTTGACCACTCACCGGCAAACCGGCTTTTTCTAATTCAGAATAAATTTGTTCTTCAGTTAAACCATCAAGCACTGGAGTAGCAATCTTATAACCCAAAGCGTTGGCTGCAAGACCCAAATGAGTTTCGAGCAACTGACCAAGGTTCATACGAGAGATAACACCAAGTGGAGAAAGTACGATATCGATTGGAGTACCGTCTTCTAAGAATGGTAAATCTTCTGAAGGAACAATTTTAGAAATAACACCTTTGTTACCGTGACGACCGGCCATTTTATCACCAACCTGGATTTTACGC
>JAPLWP010000106.1 GCA_026396535.1 Candidatus Magasanikiibacteriota bacterium
AATAAGAGAAATAAATTTGAGTGACCAGGCGAAAAAAGCAGCGGAATCTTTTGTGAAAGAATTGCAGGATCAAGATTTACAAGAAGAGTTTAGAAAAGCTGGCGAGGCGATTCAGCAAGCAGTGGAATCTGGCGATCCAAATGCCTTAGAAACTTTGGCTGACAATGATGTTTATGTTCGTTCTATGAAGATGGCCAAAAAAGCATCTCACGCCTCTGAAGTTTTGGGTATCGTACAGAAGGAATCAGAAGCAGCCGCTGAAACAGAATATGTAGATAAAGGTGTGAGAGGTTATGGAACTCCTTCAAGTGCGTTGGTGTCTGTTGCCAAAAAATATGGTGATGATTTGAATTCTTTAAACAACGCCGCTTTGGCCAAAGCCTTGATGGACAACTTGTCATTTGTGGCGGAAACTGGAGGAACAGATGATATTAGTAAACGTGCCGCTTTGTTTGGTACTGTTAGTAAAGTGACTAGCGAAGCTTATATAGATGATACTATCGGCGCGATGGCCGACGAAATCAATCGCCTTTATAATCCAAGCGAAGTTGCAAAAATGTCTGATCCGGAAAAAGCTAAGATAAAAAAGATGGAAGAAGTTTTTGCTGGAGAGTTAGGCTTATTTAGAAAAAACACAGATAAAGATGGTAAAATTACCGGGTATACTGGTATTTCAAATGCTAAAGCTAGTAGCTTAATGCAAAATTACGCTATTACCGGTGGTAATATGGGAATGATGAAAAGCCATCAGAAGATTGAGCGTGCTATGGCGGCAAATGATAAATTGAGTTATTCGGAAGCTGCTCAGCAGGAGCTTGGGGATGATGGAGCAAAAAGTTATTTAGGACAGATGAAAAAAATGGATACCTTCTTTAAAGAAGCAACTAGTTCGTTTAAAAATGGTGCTTTGGCCGCAGGACATCTTCAACTCGGCGGTCATCAGAAGTTTGATGAGAAATTAGGTTTTCATCGTATGGCCACATCAGCTGAGGCTGAAGCTATAATGCAATCTGAAGTTCGTAAACGCGGTAGTAAAGCCGGTTATCAGTACCACAGTTTGGGTAATATGAATACTGGAAACGGTGTGCTGGAAAATGTAGACGGTACCGCTTTTGGTAATACTATCGGAAAAGTTACTACTCATTTGGAAGTTAAAAATGTTCAAGATAGAACTGTAGATGCTTTGATGGGCTATCAGCCTAGTGTGGATGCCAAGGTGGACGATAATGGTTTTGGTATGTTAGGTGGAAGTGATGTAAGGAAAAATTTTGGTTCTGACAAAGCATTTTTGCGCAGAGTGATTTTGCCTCAGTTGGCAAAGGGTCCGCAAGCTTTTGCTCTTGTGGCGGCTAGAAAGTTTGGTAACGTAAACTTGGCAGATGCACAAAATGGAACTATGAAAGTAGCTATCGGCAATATAAAGGCCGAGAGTTTATCACAGCTTATTGAGGCGGTTCAAACTGAATTGGCCGGTCAGCTTGGCGAATACGCCGATGATCTAAAGAGTTCTTTGGAAAAGGCAAAAGCTCTTGAAGCTTCAAGGCCAAGAGGCGGCGGTGGTGGAGGTGGAGGCAGAAGGCCGGGCCCAACCACTTCGGACGATGATGACGACAGTCCTACAGCATAAAATAGGAAATTTATAAAAGGTTATGCAAAAAATTTACAAATATTTTTATCAAGATTTAAGTATTATTGAGCAGAGTTTGGAAAACTTAGTGTCTTTTGATATCTCCAGGTTTGCATCTTTAGAAGAAGTAGAATCTTTTAAAAATATAATTAATTTTTTGAATGATATAGTAAAAGATAAAGAATTGAACGAATATTTGTGGTTGGATAAACAATTTTTTAATCTTTTGGATTCAATTTTGATCAATCAAGTGGTGTCTAGTGCAAATAAGCAAGAGATAGATTCGTTGATTATAAATTTGAAATTAGTTAGTGCCGCCTTAGGTGAAGGAAATGGACTGGCAAGGTACGATGTAAAAAATATTATAGATTGTATCAATTTATCCAAAAAAGATTTTGATTACACTTCTTTGATATATTCTTTGCGTCAAGAATTGGCCGGTAATTATAGTCGTGATTTGGTAAAAGCAATATTTGTTTATTTGCAAAAAGTAGAAGCATACAAAGATTGGGAAATAAAGGATTTAATCGTATTTATTTTATTATTAAATATAGTTTGGAAAAACTTTGATTTTATTTTGCCGGTAGAACAAGAATATATCTTAAGTCTTTTCTACTATGTATCTATTTTTATTGGTATTCCGGTAGGTAGCTATTTGAAAGCCAGTATTCACAACACAACCAATAATCCGGTAGATTTTGTTTTGAAAAATAAAATATTTTTCGAAGCCTTACAAAAAAATATTGAGGTCGTTCCGGCACAAGAAGATATTTCTAGGGTAGCCGATCTCAGGGATGTATTTGTCGCTTTTATTTCTAATAAAAGTACACCAAATGATTTTGCCAATAATTTTTATCAATCAAATGAAAAAGTTTTGAAAAGTGTCTTGATAGAAGTGTTGTCTGTTTTCTACGGTCTCAAACAGGCTAATCTCGCTGAAAAGAACTATGCTGGCGAAGATAATATTGCTGATGATTTTGATTATCAGCAAAGTGAATTGTTAAGCTGGTTTTTTGCCAAAGAAGAATGGTCAAAAATTGAATCTTATTACCAACAGCCGAATCCGTTAGTTCCGGTGGGAGTATTTTTAAATAAATTTAATTTATTTATTGATCTAAATAAAGAAGAGGCAATAAATAAATTGGTGGAATTTTCTGAATTTTTAAAATCAAAAAAATTATTATCTGCAGATAAAGAAATTATAATTTTTCACGAATCAGATGGTCAGTTTCATTGGAACGATCAAATATTTTCATAAATATGGCTTTAAATTTAGGACCACAAAAAATTCAAACATTTTTCTCTCAGCCTATTGAGAGTGTGGTTTTGGCATTGAATGAATTGGTGTCCGGCAAAGATCGTTTGGAACTTTTTACTCCTAATTCCAAAGGAATGTTTGAGGTGGCTTCAGTTTTGGCCAGACAAGAAAAGAATTTTGGACAGCTGAGTTTACTTGGCAAAATTGATCGTAGTTTGGTAAGTTTGATAAGTGTTGATTTGATCAAAGATTTCATTAGTAACCCGTCAGACAAGGAATTGCTTGAAAGTCTCTCATCTCAGATTTTTCTCATTGCTGCGGCTACTGATAATTTGCCTGCCAGTCTCAAAGAAATAAAGCCATACGACGATGATGAAATGGGTCTAGTGCTAGAAGGCCGGTTGTCTTATTATGATGATATTTTATTTGTTTTTACCTTAAGACAAATAATCACCAGTGCTACTTCGAGCTCACATATTTTTAAATTATTAAATTCTTTGCCAGCCGCGCCTAGTGAAGAAGAATTTGAAGAAAATAAATTTTATTGGTTGGATGCTTTGATAGGTAGTTTGATTTTACAAGCAGCGTGGGCTTATTTCTTAGATTTGTCTACAAATGATCGTAGATTTTTATTACAAAATTATTTGTATCATTCTATGGTAGTGGGTGTCCCAGTAGAGGATAGATTCAAAAATGCTTATCAGGATTTGGAGGGGCAAGAATATAATTTAGAATGTGATGGTGTTATAAAACTTTTAGATTATAATTTGGAATTAATACCGCATACTGCCCAGGCAGTTTCCGGAGCAAAGGTTTCAGAAGTGATTCATGAATTTTTGCCGCTGGTGTTTGAAGAAAAAATTCAGACTTTTGCCCAAGAGAAATTTATTACAGATTTTTATCAAAATGAAAAAGATACTCAATTCATGCAAGGCTGGTTGCGTGATTTGCTGCATCTAGTGTTGAGTTTACATCAACATACTTTATAATATATGGTCGACTCCAATCAAATGATGATCACAGTAAAAAAATCCGACGGCACGACCGAGAGGATTTCTTTGGCTGAATTGAAAAAACGTCAGGCCAATACTTCTGTGCCAGCTACCGCACCGGCCGCTGTAGCAGTGTCGCCAGCAATTCCAGCTGCCAAACCAATAATGCCGGCAGTCTTGCCTGTGACTCCAACGCCTGTAAAAATAGAAAACAAACCACTTTTAAAAAGTGAAGATTTTAAACCTTTGCTCCACGAAGAGGTACCCGATAGTGAACATGCCAAAACTGCTTTGGCCGCTCCTCGTACCGATCAAGTTTCTAAAATTATTGATAGTTTGTCATTTAAAGTTGCTGCCGCCGGTATAGACAATCGTCTGCGCAGTATAGTGCAATTGCGTCTCAAAGATATTCGCAGTGAAGCCGATACGCTAGATGCCTGTATGCGCTCTATCAAAGATGGAGGCCTGGGTCTGACCGAAACTCAATCCAGAGAATTAACCGATAAATCTGCTCCAACTACGTATACACCAAAAGTAGAAAAAGTAGTTAATGTAGAAAAGATAGTTAGCAAAGAGGTAAAA
>JAPLWP010000118.1 GCA_026396535.1 Candidatus Magasanikiibacteriota bacterium
CAATAAAAAATCCCCGATTTTATTCGAGGATTTATTTCTTATCTTACTTCAGCATTAAATTCTTTTTTTAGTTCTTCCTGTGCTTTTTTCATAGCATTTTCTATTTCGTCAGCTGTAAGCGTGCGATCATGATGACCAAAGGTGAGTCGATAGGCCATACTTTTATAACCTTCGCTAATCTTACTACCTTCATATACATCAAACAGTTCAACATTTTTTAACAAAGCATTTGTTTTTTCTAGCGCTTTTAAAATTTGACCGTGAGTAAATTCTTTTTTCACCAAAAAGGCCAAATCACGCATAACTTCCGGATATACAGAGGCAGCACGATAACTTGTCTGCTTTTCTTGGCGAGATAAAATCTCCACCAGCAATGATAAATTTAATTGTAATACTCCTACCCGTTGCTCGACACCCAAACTCTGAGCCACGATCGGATTTATTTCACATACTACACCTACCATCTCACCGCCTACCATTACCAAAGCCAATCTGGTTGGATGCTCCCATGGCTTTACCATATCGGCAGCCACAATCTGAAAATCTGTTTTTAGAGCAACAAAAATATTTTCTAAAGCGCGACGCGCCTGCCAAAATGGCGTGACTTCTTTTTTGCCGGCATACATAGTTGCCACCCAAGTGTCTTGCTTTGGCAACAAATCATCGCCGTTACTATCCAAACGTAAACCATTTTGTTTGGTAGAAAATACTTTACCAATTTCAAAAATTTTTACTTCGGAATAATTTTCAATATTATTTTTTATGTTCTCGAGCAAATTTGGCAATAAATTGCGACGTAAAAATGGACGCTCTTTGGAGAGTGGATTGTCTAGCTCCAAATATTGGACTAGATCATCCCCCATCTTGTTCACCTGAGCATCACTGACAAAAGAATAATTATATACTTCATTATATCCCAATGTTTTCACCAAAATTTCAGATACATCTCTTTCCAAATCACGCAGTACATTTTTTTCTGGTGGGTTTATTGGGAAATTTGGCAAAGCGGACGGAATATTTTCATAACCAAAAAATCTAGCTACTTCTTCTACCACGTCTTCCGCGATAGAGATATCTTTGGTTGCGCGCCAAGTCGGAATGGTCACCAACAAACTATTTTTCTTGGTCTTCACTTCAAAACCCAAGCGAGACAAAATATTTAAAATATCTTTTTGTTCAATATCTACCCCTAATTTTTTAACAAAAATATCATTAGATAATTCTAGCGGTCCAACTGATAAATGAAATTTCTTTTCATCCACTACTTTGCTTACTACTTTGGCCCCAGGACAAATCTCTAGCGCCAGCTCTACCGCTTTTTGCAAAGCAATTTCACACAAATTTGGATCTAAACTTTTTTCATAACGTATCGCGGAATCAGTACGCAATCCCAAGCGAGTAGCCGTCTTACGCACACTAGCCGCATTGAAATTGGCCGATTCAAAAATTACAGTAGTGGTGTCGGCGTAAGTACCGCTTTCTAGACCACCTTTTACACCCGCAATACCCAGCGATTTATTTCCAGCCACAATCATAAGATCGGTTACGGACAAAGTATATTCGGCTTCATCCAAAGCAACAAATTTTTCTCCTTCTTTGGCTAGACGCACACCAATATCATGACCCACTTTGGAGGCATCAAAGGCGTGCAAAGGCTGACCCAACTCAAGCATGATATAGTTGGTAATATCTACAATATTATTAATAGGATTGGATCCTACGGCTAATAATTTTTCTTGTAGCCACTGAGGGGATGGACCAACTTTTATACCTGATACCGCCACCGCCATATAGCGTGGGCAAAGTTTAGTGTCTTCTATTTCTACTTTTAATTTAAAATCTTTTCCCGGTTTTATTTTTACTACTTCGTATTTTTTCAAATCACGATTAAATAATACGGCCACTTCACGCGCAATACCATAATGACCCCAAAGATCCGGACGGTTCGATAAAGATTTATTATCAATTTCTAAAATTGTATCATTGAGTCCCAACACTTCTGCTAGCGGCAGACCCACAATATTTTTTTTATCAGCCAAGCTAGACAAATCTAAAATTTCTTTTTCTTCTTTAGCTGGAAACATTTCACGCAAACCAATTTCATCCGAAGCGCAAATCATACCAAAAGATTCTTCACCACGAATTTTGGTTGGTGATAATTCAATCAATTCCCCTTCTCCATGCCACTGTACTTTGGCACCTACTTTACCGATTGCGGCTAGCATTCCCTCTACCACATTGCTACCACCACATACTATCTGCAATTCTTCCGGACCTACATCCACGCGGCATAATTTTAATTTATCCGCATTTGGGTGCTTGATAGCGGAAACCACTTTGCCCACTACCACATTATTGAGTAGCTCACCCTGTTTTTTTATTCCTTCCACTTCTACAGTTGTAGCTTTCAAACGAGCGGCTACTTCTTCTACAGTGATGCTGCTGGAAAGATTTACAAATTTTTTCAACCAATTATAGGAAATGAGCATACTAGAACTGTTTTAGAAATTTTAAATCGCCGCTTTCCAAATGGCGGATATCTTCAATACCGTATTTAAGCATCGCCAACCGAGTAAGCCCAAGACCAAAAGCAAAGCCCTGATATTTACTCGAATCTACTTTTCCTTCTTTGAGAACATTAGGATGGATCATACCGGCACCAAAAATTTCAAGCCATCCGGTATTTTTACAAACACGACAGCCTTTTCCTTTGCAAATAAAACAAGTTACTTCCCCATTTACGCCTGGCTCTACAAACGGATAATATTTAGGACGCAAACGTACTTGTGTATCAGCGCCATACAAATGTTTAGCGACTGCTTCAAGCACACCTTTCATGTGAGCAAAAGTAATATTTTCATCAATCACAAAACCTTCAAGCTGATAAAAAGTATGCTCGTGACGTGGATCAGTCGCTTCGTTGCGATAACATTTTCCCGGCACAATCGCGCGTAATGGCGCACCCTGTTTGAGCATTGAGCGCACCTGCATCGAAGAAGTATGCGTACGCATTACTAACCCTGGATGATTTTTGATATAAAAAGTATCTTGCATATCACGGGCCGGATGATTCTCCGGCACGTTTACCGCCGAAAAATTAAAATAATCACTTTCAAGCTCCGGACCATCGAGTACCATAAATCCCATGGAAACAAAAAAATCTTCCAAATCTTTTTGGATAATAGTATTAGGATGAAATGTGCCGGATTCAGTATGAGGAAGAGAAGGCTGGGTAATATCTACTCGTTCTTTTTCTACCGCCTTGTTCCAATCCGCATTCATCAACTCAGTTTTCTTCATTTTAAAAGCCGCTTCAATTTCTTTCTTCACTTCATTAGCCACCACGCCGATCACTTTGCGAGCATCATCGGTGAGATCTTTGAGCCCTTTCATCAGATTGGTCAGCTCGCCGCTTTTACGTCCCAAAAATTTATTTTCCAAATCTTCGAGCTGAATTTTATCGCTCACAGATTTAATTGCGAGTAGTGCTTCGGTTTTGAGTTGTTCAAATTTACTTTGCATATTACAACAGGTGTTTTATAAAACTCCAAATCACTGCTCGAAAATTTGCAATGTCGCGTACAGTGACTACCAAAACAAGCAACATCAACAAAGCAAATCCAATAGTATGAAAAATTTGTTCCAATTTTTGAGAAACTGGCTTACCGCGTAATTTGGCAATGATTAAAAATAATTGGCGTCCGCCATCAAGCGCTGGAATTGGTAAAATATTAAATACTGCCAAATTCAACGAAAGCATCGCCGCAAATTGTATCAAATAAATCCAGCCAAGCTTGGCCACGCGCCCAGTCATCACTGCTACTCCTACTGGACCAGATACCGCTTCGCCAACACCATTACCAGCAAACAATCCTTTGAGTAGTAAATAAAAAGCTACAATAATTTCTTTAAGGTAAAAAATTGTAGTTTTGACACCCTGCCAAATAGCAGAGAAAAATGGATAACGCACAGTGCCAACTTCGGCTATCGCTACACCGATACCACCTTTGCCAGTATCATTATAAACAACTGGCTGAATTTTTTTCTCAATTATTTGATCATTTCTTTTTACACGCACCAGCAGTTGCTCATTTTTGTGAGCATCAATATATTCTTGCATTTGTTTAAGTCGTGGATTTTGCAAATCACCGACTTGCAAAATCACATCTCCAGCTTGTATCCCCGCGGCCTCGGCTGGTTTGCGAGGTAAGATTTGCAAAATTTCAATACGACGATCACTTACACGCGACACATCTGTCATACTGTCTACATTTTGAGGCAACCCAATCACATATCCAGCCGTAAGCAAAACAAAAGCAAGCAAGATATTCATCAACACACCCGCACAAAGTACCAAAGATTTTTGCCAAAACTTTTTAGCCGCAAAACTATCTGGATCACTAGCTTCTTCTCCGTTCTCACCTTTGATTTTTACAAAGCCGCCCAACGGCAACCAATTGAGGGAATAAACTGTACCATATTCTTCGTCACTTTCATTCAGATCACGATTACCCCAAACCAATCTCCATTGTTTTTTATTATTTTTTTTGAACTGAATACCCAAGAATCTCGGTGGAAAACCAAAGCCAAATTCATGTACGCCCATGCCAGTTTTTTTGGCAAAAATAAAATGACCAAATTCGTGGGAAACTACTAAAATGGCTAAGACTGCAAGAAAGTATAATAAGGAAGCCATAGGGCTTGATTTGATTAGATAAAGGGGTTAAAATACAGACACAAAGCCATCTAAGGCTTAGTAAAATAAGTATATATTTATGAACCTATTTTATATTATTCTAGCTGTTCTGGCAATAGTAATCCTTTGGGTCATCGCTACATTTAATGGCTTGATCAAGAGCAAAAACCGAGTTGATGAGGCTTTTAGCGACATCGACGTACAGCTCAAACGCCGTTATGACCTGATCCCAAATTTAGTTGAAACCGTAAAAGGCTACATGACTCATGAACGTGAAACCTTGGTAAAATTGACCGAAGCTCGCACAGCCGCTATGGCTAATCAAGGCGCTTCTTTGGCAGATCGTGAAAAATCTGAAAACGCTCTATCCTCTACTCTTAAATCTCTATTTGCAGTCACTGAAAACTACCCAGAGCTTAAGGCTAGCCAAAATTTCATGCAATTACAGGATGAAATCTCTGATACCGAAAATAAAATTCAAGCCAGTCGCCGTTTTTATAACAGCAATGTACGCGATTTCAATACTGGCATTCAGACTTTTCCTCAAAACACCATCGCTGGTATGCTGAATTTCCACAAATACGAATTCTTTCAAACCGCTGAAAATGAGCGCCAAAACGTACAAGTGAAATTTTAAACCCACCTAAAATGTATAATCAAGTAGACTCCAACAAACAAAAATCGGTATTTCTCCTACTATTAGCCACCGCTTTGGTACTAGTTTTGGGCTATGTTTTTGATCGTGCCTATAGGGGCAATGGTTATGGAGGTCTATTCATAGGAATAATAATATCACTTATCACCACTTCGGTTTCATATTTTCAGGGTGATAAAATTGCTCTTGCCGTTTCCGGTGCTCAACAAATCTCTAAGGAAGAGAATCGTTATGTATATAATATGGTAGAAAATCTGTGCATCACTGCCGGATTGCCTGTACCAAAAGTATATATAATGAACGATCCTTCGATAAATGCTTTTGCTACCGGGCGCAAACCAGAGTTGGCATCGATTGCTATTACTACTGGTGCAATTGAAAAACTAAAAAACGAAGAACTTGAGGGAGTTATCGCTCATGAACTATCTCATGTACAAAATTATGACATTCGTTTCATGATGCTTGTGGCTGTTTTAGTAGGTTCGATCT
>JAPLWP010000079.1 GCA_026396535.1 Candidatus Magasanikiibacteriota bacterium
AAAATGAAAGATGTGGTACAGGAGCTAAAGTCAGTTCATGACGAAGGTGGTCAGCGTCCGGTAGCTCGTTATTATGAAAAAGGAGAAATTAGAAAAATTTTGGAACAGGTTTTGGAAGTCTGTGAAAAAAGTGCTGAGAAATCTTATCGCGTTTATTCGGATGCCGCTATTCGTGAATATCTCTATGATGGTTTTGAATCATTTTCCGATGCGCGTATTGCCAAAGGTATAGTAGTGAAAGCAATCGCGATTGGCGGTGGTGGAGAATTGCGTGGGCTTGATGAGCGCAAATGGCTTCAGATAAAAAAAGATTCACCTACTTATATTCTTATCTATCCAGGTCACACTGCTTATATCTCTTTGAATAATCAGGGAGATCTAATTGGAGTGGTAATAGAAAATGACGGCGTGCACCAAACCCAAAAAGGAATTTTTGATGCGCTTTGGGATAAATTAGACTAATATGTTTATTATTGATTTTGATGACACCATTTTTGACACCCGCGCGCTAAAATTAGCGCGTCTTGAAGCTCTCAAAACCATTGGAGTAAGTGAAGAATTATTTTGGAAAACTTATAAACAAGCCCGTAGTGATCGTGAAGGAAATTTTACTTATACAGACCGTCGCCATGCGCAATTTTTGGCAATAGAAAATTTTGACGAAGAAAAGATTTTTGGAAAATTATCGGAAGCTTCGCAGCATCTCGAAAATTTTTTATTTCCCGATAGTCATGATTTTCTAGAAGCTCTAAAAAAGTATGATCAGTCTATGATTTTATTGAGTTTGGGTGATACAAATTTTCAAGAATTTAAATTAGATGGCTCCAAGATTCGCCGCTATTTTAATCATGTTTTTTTGGTATCAGAATCCAAAGATAATATTTTAAAACAAATTTTTGAATTTAAAAAAGATAAAGAAGTCTGGTTTATAAATGACAAAGTAAAAGAAACTAAAATATTGTGGGATAAATTTCCTACCATCAAACCGGTTTTGAAAATATCCTCCTCTATTCCGATGGAAGAGTATGTGGGTGGCGGCATGCCATATTTTGAAACTTTAACTGAAATAAAAGATTATGTCAGTCAATCTTTCTAAAGTAGGAGTAGTGATAATGTCCGCCGGTAAAGGCACCCGCCTGAACTGTACGGATAAACCAAAAGTAATGCTTCATATTGGCGGCAAACCAATTGTGTCTTATGCTGTTTTTACTTTGCAAGAATTGGGCTTTAAGTCTGGTCAAATCTCTCTAGTAGTCGGTTTTAAAAAAGAACAAATCCAGGAATATTTTAAAGATAGCGTAATATATGGTATGCAGGAGGAACAGCTTGGTACAGCACACGCGGCCTATGTGGGTATGAAAAGTTTGCCTCCAGATATTGAGCAGGTGCTAGTGATGGGCGGAGACGACGGGGCTTTTTATATGAGTAGCACTTTAGAAAATTTAATAGATCAACATTTGAAAAATGAATGCACTGTGACTTTGCTTAGCGCAGTAGTATCGGATCCGGCCAGCTTTGGTCGTGTGGTGCGAAGTGAAGAAGGTATAAAAGTATTGGAAAAAGAATATCTGGCAGAAGAACAAAAAAATATCAATGAAGTAAGTACCGGTACATATATTTTTGATAGAGCCTGGTATGAAAATATGTTCCCTCATATGCCCAAGCTGACCAAGCTGGGAGAGTATGGTATGAACCTTTCGCTAGTAATGGCTCAGGAAGAAAATAAAAAAGTTCAAG
>JAPLWP010000152.1 GCA_026396535.1 Candidatus Magasanikiibacteriota bacterium
TATGATAGCGCCGGTGTCGCGATTTTTCAAGATGGAAAAATAAAAAAAACCAAAGCGGTTGGGAAAATAGACAGTCTGGCCAAAAAAGTAAAAGATATTGATTTGGTAGGTAGTGTAGGTATTGCTCATACCAGATGGGCCACTCACGGTGGTGTCACAGAGGAAAATGCTCATCCTCACTATGGTTGCCAAGATGATTTGGTAATTTGTCACAATGGAATTATTGAAAATTATCGTGAACTTAAAGAAAAATTTTTATCTGGTCACACTATCAAATCTCAAACTGACACAGAAATTTTGGCACATTTGATAGAAGTATTTTACGAAGGAAATTTATTAACTGCCATACAAAAAGCGCTCGCTGAAGTACGTGGTACTTACGGATTGGTAGCGATGCACGCTTCTGAACCAAATAAAATCATTGCGGCTCGTTTGGGAAGTCCTTTGGTAGTGGGTGTTGGTGACAATGAATATTATATCGCCTCAGACACTTCACCAATGCTGGTGCACACCAAAAATGTGGTATTTTTGGATGATGGAGAAGTGGCTGAAATTACTCCAGACTCTTTGAAAATTTTTAATGTTGAACATAAAAAAATTGATAAACATGTTGAGAAGATCGAATGGGATGAAGCGCAGGCGCAAAAAAATGGATTTGATCATTTTATGCTTAAAGAAATTTTTGATCAGCCTACGGTAGTGAAAGATGCTTTTCGCGGTCGCTATAGTTTAGAAGACGGCACTGCTCATCTGGGTGGGCTCAATATGACTGACGAACAGATGCATCAGGTAAAGCGTGTGGTGATGCTTTCTTGCGGTACTGCTTATTATGCCGGACTGGTCGGTAAATATGCTTTTGAACGCTTGGCTGGATTGCCGACCGAGGCGGATGTAGCTAGTGAATTTCGTTATCGTGATCCAATTATTGATAAACATACTTTGGTATTTGCTATTTCTCAGTCTGGTGAAACAGCAGATACTATTGCGGCTTTGCGTGAAGCTAAACGCAAAGGTGCTTTTGTGCGCGGCGTAGTGAATGTGGTGGGGTCTACAATTGCGCGCGAGACCGATGGTGGTACTTATATTCATGCTGGTCCTGAATTGGCTGTCGCTTCCACTAAGGCCTATACCAATATGGTAACGGTTCTTATTTTGTATGCTCTGCAATTTGGCCGTCTCAATCGTATGAGTGTGGCGACTGGTGAGCGAATGCTGTATGCGCTTTTGGAAATTCCCGAGAAGATGAAAAAAGTTTTGGAACAAAGTGATAAAATAAAAGTGATCGCGCAAAAATATAAAGATTATACTGACTGTATATTTTTGGGACGTGGTATTAATTTCCCAGTAGCGTTAGAAGGCGCTCTCAAACTAAAAGAAATTTCATATATTCACGCTGAAGGCTATGCTGGTGGTGAAATGAAGCATGGACCAATTGCGCTTTTGTCCGATAATTTTCCAATTATTGCTATTGCTACCAAAAATCAGTTGTATGAAAAAATGATCAGTAATATTCAAGAAGCTAAAGCCAGAAAAGCACCAGTGATTCTGATTGCTACCGAAGGTGACACACAGGCGCAGGAAATAGCTGATGAGGTAATTTATGTGCCTCAAACTATGGAATTATTAGAGCCGCTAGTGAATACTTTGGCACTGCAACTTTTGTCATATCATATTGCGGTATTGCTAGGTAAAGACGTGGATAGACCAAGAAATTTAGCTAAGAGTGTAACCGTAGAATAATTATGGCCAAAAGATTTAAAGCTGTAATTTTTGATATGGATGGCGTGCTCATTGATAGTGAACAATATTGGGGTGCGGCCGAAGAAGGTTTTTTGAAAAAATATAATATGACTTCTACTCCAGAAATGAGTATATTATTTACTGGTAGAAGCGAAATTCAAAATGTTTCTTGGTTAAAAGAAAAATTTAATTTGCCTGGAACTGTGGAAGAGTTAATTTTAGAAAGACGAATTTTTACCGATAAAATTTATACTGATAATATTAAGCCACTACCGCTAGTAGAAAATTTATTATCCAAAATCAGCGCGATTTATCCGCAAGCCATCGCATCGGGTGCGCGCCATGAATTGATAAATGAAGTGGTGGATAAATTTAACTGGAGAAATTATTTTAAACAATTAATTTCCAGTGATGATGTTGGTCATATCGGTAAGCCAGATCCATTTATTTATTTGCATACCGCTGATGTGCTTGGCGTACGACCAGAAGAATGTCTAGTATTTGAAGATGCACAAAATGGTGTGGTGTCAGCAAAAAGAGCCGGCATGAGCTGTATTGCACTTGTTAATCAACAGTGGACCCGCGGTGATTATTCGCTCGCTGATATTCAGATTGATTCTTTTGGTGATGAAAGAATAAATGAATTTTTATTTTAATATGACTAAAAAGAAAGTAGTGGTTTTGGGAGGAGGCAATGGCAGTGCGGTGTCGCTAGTAGCGTTGAAACAAAACATCGCTAAGTTTGAAATTGTCGGCATTGTAGCTATGAGCGACTCGGGCGGCTCTTCTGGAAAATTGCGAAAAGAATTTGGAGTGTTGCCGCCAGGCGATATAATGCGCGCGGTTTTGGCTCTTTCCAAATATGATTACCTGCTGCTTAAGAAAATCTTTTATACCAATCGTTTTGATAGTAAAGATAAATTAAATAAACATAATCTTGGTAATATATTTTTGACTCTGGCTACACGCTATGGCGGCGAGCTAATGTCAGCAGTGCAGGCGTTGGGACAGAGTGTGGAGATGCAAGGAAAAGTTTTCCCAGCTACTTTGTTCAGCAGTGATTTGGTAGCAGAGCTCACCAATGGCAAAAAAGTTTTTAGCGAATATAAAATTGACCAACCAGAATACGACCGTAGTATCAAGATAAAAAAAGTATTTTTAGAACCAAAAGTAAAAGCTTATAGTGAAGCCACTAAGGCTATAAAATCCGCCGATTATATTATCTTAAGCCCTGGTAGTCTATATACCAGTGTGATAGCCACCTTATTGCCATCCGGCATGCAAGAGGCCATCAAAAATAGCCGCGCTAAAATAATTTTTGTGTCAGGAAATGCTTATCGCACCGATAGTGAAACCGGCCCGGAAGATGTGGTGGGCGCAGTGCAGGCGCTACAGCAATATTTGCCTCGTAAAATTGATCTGGTTTTACATAATAATTGTCATCTCACAGCCGCTGATAAAAAAAAATACAAAGAAAAAAAATGGGGAGAATTGTTGGATAATTCTAAAGAGCTCAAAGAGTATAAAGTAGTAAGTTTTGATTATGAGCGTGATGGCGGTGGGTTGTGTTCGATAAAATTAGGGAAAAAATTAAAAGAAGTTTTGAATTGAAATATATGAATATTAAAAAAACTGAAAAACAGACACTGGGAATAAAAATTTCAATAGAAGAAAATGAAATAGAAGTGGGTAGAGCTTGGCTCTATTTGGTATACAACGATTTACACCAAGAGCCGTACGGATTGCTCGAAGATGTGTTTGTAAGCGAAACAGCGCGCGGACAAGGATTTGGAAATGAGTTATTGAAATCCGCGATAGAGGAAGCAAAAAAAAGAGGCTGTTATAAATTGATTGGTACCAGTCGAAAGAGCCGAGAGAACGTGCATAGCTGGTATAAGAAATTAGGCTTTGAAGATTATGGTTTGGAATTTAGAATGGATCTTTTAAAATAAAAAATTCTCGAGTGGATCTAGAATAGTAAATGAGTAGGGTGTCCGACCGGCGCGCAAATAAATGCACGCCGGTCGGTTCCCCGACACTTGTTCTGGACGCTACACGGTGAAGTCCAACTCCTTCTCGATGCCAGGATGCAATCCCGGCGAGGTGAAGCGGAACGGACCGCGACGGCCGACTTCCTGGTCAGCGAACACGGCCACCCAATGGAACATGGGCGGGTCCTGGCTGTCCGGGACGGGCTTGGCAGTCAGGCGTTTGCCAGTCCACGTAGGGCGCAGGTCTTCGCGCAGAGCCTGGAGCTCGCGACGATCATTCTCGATGTTGGCCATGGTACCCCCAGAAAGGGTCGGGGAAGTTAAATTGAGGTCCGACCCATGTCTTTGGCTCCTTTTCAAAGATATGGATCGCACCTACAAATAAAAAATCCGTTATCAAAAAGAAAGATAACAGATACAAGCAAACTGTTTCCGTGTAAAACGGACAAATCTTTCCCTGAGATAGGGTCGGAATTAGCACCCCGGTTTAGGGGGTTGCTGGGTGGTCATAGGGCCGAATCCCTCGCACCGCTCTAGATAAATTTTCCAACTAAGATTATACTAGCATAAGTTATTAAAAATTGTCAATATTCTATGTCAGATTCAACTTTATCGATACTGTCTACTTTGCCAAGTGCCGACTATGAATTACTCGATAGTGGCGATGGTGAAAAATTGGAACGCTACGGAAAAGTGGTTTTTCGCCGTCCGGATCCGCAAGCTCTTTGGAAGAAAAATTTGTCACTCAATAAAGATTGGGGCAATGCCCATGCCGTATTTATTCGTGATGGCCGTGCGGCGGATTGGGATATTCGTCCTGGTACTCCTGAGAAGTGGACAATAAATTTTGGTGGATTGAAATTTAATATTCGTCCGACTGCTTTTAAACATACCGGACTTTTCCCAGAACAAGAAGGTAATTGGAATTGGATGAGAGAAATGATAAAAAAACGTCTGCCAAAACAAAAAGAAATTAGTGTTTTAAATTTATTTGGGTATACCGGTGGTGCCAGCTTGGCGTGTGCTCAGGCCGGAGCCCAGGTATGTCATGTGGATGGATCCAAAGTAGCGATTGGTTGGGCACGTGACAATGCGGAATTATCCGGACTAAAAGAAAAACCAATTCGCTGGATATTGGATGATGCTGTAGAATTTGTAAAACGCGAAGTAAAACGTGGAAAAAAATATGATGGTATCCTGATGGATCCGCCAGCTTTTGGTCATGGACCAAACGGCGAGATGTGGAAGGTAGAAAAAGATTTTGTAGGGTTGGTAGATTTGTGTAGTGAAATTTTATCTGAGACTCCATTATTTTTCCTTATCAATGGCTATGCTGCCGGCTACTCCGCGATTGCCTATGAAAATAATTTGCAGATGCTATTGAAAAAATATGGTGGTCAGACCGAAAAAGGGGAATTAACTTTGCAAGAAAGTAAAAGTGGACGTTTGTTGCCATGTGGTATTTTTGCGAGATGGAGTAGTAAATAATTTTGAATCAATTTTTGATAATATG
>JAPLWP010000075.1 GCA_026396535.1 Candidatus Magasanikiibacteriota bacterium
TTTATTTTGATGATGTCTCGATACAAACTTTGAGCGAAAGTTCTGCAGGTCCGGCCTTTATTTTAAATGCCTCAAATTTTTCGGCTTCTAGCACTTCTGAAACTCTACTATCGGTTCGTTCCAATAATACTGAAAAATTAAATCTAACTTCTGGTGGAAATCTTTCAGTATATGGAGATATGGATATAGGTGGAAGTTATAAAATTAACGGTACAAATGTTAGTCAATATTTTATCACCTCGGCCGGCAGTGCAGGCCAATTGTGGCAGTCTGACGGCGTTGGTGCTGGTCAGTGGGTAAGCACTTCGTCTTTGGGTTTAGGTGGTGCTAGTAGCTCTAGTTCTTTACCAGATGGAACATCCGGTCAGTTGCTCACCTATGGAGCTTCAGGTTGGGAGGCTAGTAGTACTATTCAAGTTAGTAATTTATTCACATCTAACTCTGCTTTATTTGCAAACAAAATTGAGATCAATAGTTCGGGAGTAATTAATTCTTTATCTTCTGGCGAGGCTGGAACTTCTTCTAATTTACTGACTAATAGCTCTTTTGAGTCTTCTCCAGCTACCACTTCTTGGGAAAATATTAGTTTGGGTGGTGGGTCAATAATGTCCGCCACGAGTGGAATGGGTGTGCCTATATATAATGGTGGTCAAGCGATGATTTTGCAGTCAGGCACCTACGAAACTACTGTTGGTATGGGTGGAATAATGCAGACTTTCTCCAATCCAGCTGCGACCACCAGTCTTAGTTTTTACGCTACCGCTCAAGCTGATTGGACTGCAGTGGGTGTGGTTTTGGTAGGAGATGAAGAATGTGATGTTAGTTCAAAGTATATATATAATATATATGACAATGTGTGGGAATGTGTTTTTGCAGATCCCATCAATTTTCAATTTGATGGAAGTTATGTAAAAAACTTTAACTTGTTTGCTGATGGCTATCATCAGCAAACAATGGATATTGCCCCCTATACTCATTCCGGTAGTATCCATCTAATTTTTATAAACGGAGAAGAAGATGGTGGTGATTTCGGAATATATCAAGGTCAAACAGTAGCATTAGATCAAGTAACTATAACCTCACCTGAAGCCGCTGTACCTGCTTTTATTTTCAATACCCCAAATTTTTCTACCAGCAGCGACAGTGCCACTTTGCTTTCGATTCGTTCCAATGATATGGAAAAATTAAATTTAACATCCGGCGGCCTATTAAGTGTGGGCGGACTTTCTTCTTATGGTACCACTACTTTTTATGGAAATTCTTTTTTAGCGACCACTACTTTTAGTGCTACTGTCGGAATAGGTACATCTGCTTCAAATTCAGCTCAATTAGAAATTTTAAGCACAGCTTACGATCAATTAAGGTTGAGTTATAGCGCTGACGCTTATGTAACTATGGGGGTTGGCCCAGCTGGAAATTTAATAATCAATCCGGTTAGTACCGCGGACAGTTCGGTTTATGCTCAAAATTTTAATGGTTCTTTTCCACCCAGCGGCTGGACAAGCGGAGGTAACGCTAGCTGGATTCAAAATAATTCAGTAACCCAAGAAGGAGCTGGCTCGGCTCAGAATGGTGATATTGGTGACAGTCAATCTAGTTGGATAAATTTGGATGTGGAAACTTCCGACGGTACTGTCACTTTCTGGAGAAAAGTAAGTTCGGAGAGTGGGTGGGATTATTTGCAATTTTGCTATGATATGAATGAGACTTGTGATCGTACGCACGGCTCTGTTACGGCTATTAGTGGTTTTGTAGATTGGCAAGAAGTTAGTTTTCCAGTCACAGCCGGTATGCATAGTTTTAGATGGCTCTACGCCAAAGATAGCAGCGCTTCTACAGGAGCGGATTCAGGGTATATAGATAATATAAGTATACCTGTACCTGGCGGTCAAGAAACAGCCTTATTCGTGAATGGCGGTGGTAGATTTTCTGGTCATGTTTTGGTAGGCACTAGTACAGCTTTCGTCAGTAGCAGTAATTATATGCTTCAAGTAGATAGCGGTAGTAGTGAAGGGGAAGGTATTGCTGTAAATGGACAGATAATTGCTTCGAGTTATATTACTGGTAGTACTACTGTAGATTTGGCTGAAACTTATCCGGTATTAGAAGATTGTAAATTAAATAATAGCTGTCCTGAATCAGGAGATACCGTTTGTTCCAAATTAGTTTCTTCCACTTATTATGTTGAAAAATAAAGATGCAATTTCGGTGGCAGTGGCTTTGGCCGGTCGTGTGCCAGTAAAAGTGAATATGGCCAGTGGTACTATCAATCCGGGTGACGAAATTACTGCCGCGGATATTTCTGGATTTGCCACCAAAGCAATGGAGCCTGGGAGAATACTCGGTATCGCCCTCACCTCATTTACTGGTTCGGTTTCCGCACCGACTGGCACTATAGAAATGTTTGTAAATCCACATTGGTCTATCGGCAATATTCTGGAGACTGACATTCCAGAAGTTTTGCCGGATTTTAAAAATAATCCTACCACCACTTTGGATAAATTTACTTTAGTAATAAAAAATTCTTTGCAAAAATTAGGTTTAGTAATAAAAAATGGCATAGCGACGGTAGGGGAATTATTTGCTCAAAAAATTCATACCAATGAGCTGTGTGTAGGCAACACCTGTGTTTCTGAAGATCAGTTAAAAGCTTTGTTGGAAAAGAATCAGGTTGTCCCAGTTAGTGAAGAAAACATTTCACCGGCCTTTAGTCCTGGAGGTACGGTTTTAATTGATGAAAATCCTCCGACTACTACTCAGGCGGATAATACAGTCTCGAGTAATACCAACCAAACCTCCGATGAAAATAATCCTTCGCAAAATAACGGTAATACGGTTTTGCCAAATTTAGACTCTGCTCCCGCGGTAGATAATACCGTTAGTGAAAGTTCTTTGCCGGAATCTTCTGTGCCAAGCGTTTCTCGAGAATAAGTAATAAAATAAATTAATTATGTTTAAACTAAATAACAAAAATAGGGTAATTCCACCCAATTTATTTTGGTTATTTATTTTAGCGGTGGCTATTATAGAAATTAGTACCATTTCTTTTTTGGTGTATAAAAATTCAAACCATATTTCTAAAAGTTTAGATCAGGCTAAAGATGATAATTATTTTAGAAAATCCGCTATGGTCAAGTATTTTGATTTAAAAAAGAAAATACTTCCGGACGGCACGGTAGATTCCAAACAGGCGACAGAATTTAAAGAAGAGGCTCAATCCGCCCTCGCTGATTTTATTCAGGCAAAAAAAATCGGTTCACAAAATTATTTAAATTTTTTTATTAGCTCCCAGTTTGATAGTTTTGTTGCTCCTTTTGAGTTTTCTTATTATGAATTGGCAGTCGCGGATTACTTAGAGGCTCTGAAATTAAATCACAGTAATCAAAAAATAATTCAGGCTACGGCTCGAGCGATGATTATTTCTGCCGATAGTGATCTGATGATAGGAAAGTTCGATAATTATAAACAAAAGTTAAGTCAGGCTAAAATTTTGGTAAATAGCATCATCCTGGATAGCCCTGGTAATATTTATGGACCTTATTATTTGGCTATTATTGATAGCCGTAACGGTGACAGTACCACGGCTATTGGAATATTTGAGAGCATTCGTTCGCGTATGAACAAAGAACCGGATTTTCATTTTGAATTGGCCAAAGCTTATTTTGTAAAAGAACAATGGAAAAAATCCAGAGAAGAATTTTTAATCGCGAGCGCTGGATCAGTAATTTATCAAAAAAATTCTAGCCCTTTTCTGCAAGCTATCAAAGAAAAAACTAAAAAGTAATGAGAATTGCTCAATCTTTTCAAGTTGGCTTTTTTAGACTATAATATATTGAAATCGGTTATTATCTTAAAAAGCAGTATATATGAATTTAAAACAGTACTTTAAGGACGCTATTGCCAATGACGCTTCGGATTTGCATCTAGTAGGGGATGAAATGCCTATGATTCGGGTAGAAGGGGAGCTTAAAATGCTTGAAACAAAGCCTTTATCCGCCAAAGAATTGCAGGCCGCCGTGTTTGAAGAAATGCTTACAAAAGAACAAAAAGAACGCTATCAAGCGGAGCAGGAATTGGATTTTAGTTATGAGCAAGAAGAAGTTCGTTTTCGTGTCAATTTACATCAGCAAAGTGACGTGCTTGGCTTGACCGCTCGTCTTATTCCAGTAAAAATTCCCACTCCAAAGGATTTGATTTTTGAACCGGCGTTGCTCGAAGCCCCTCAAATGCTCGATGGGCTTATTTTAATCACAGGTCCCACTGGTTGTGGTAAATCTACAACTATAGCTTCTATTATTGAAGAGATTAATATAAATCAAAAATCTCATGTCGTTACTATCGAAGATCCAATTGAATTTTTGTTTAAAGATAAAAAAAGTTTGATTGAACAGCGTGAAGTAGGGGTGGATACTAAATCTTTTGCCAACGCTCTCAAACATGTATTGCGCCAAGATCCAAATGTAATTTTGGTTGGTGAAATGCGTGACCCAGAAACAATCGCTACCGTACTGACTGCGGCTGAAACTGGTCACTTGGTACTTTCTACTTTGCATACCAGTACTGCGGCTGAAGCTATTGAGCGTATTGTAGATGCTTTTGATGGATCTCGTCAGAATCAAGTTTTAATCCAGTTATCATCTGTGCTCAAAATGGTAGTGGCGCAACAACTTTTGCCAAGTGTAGATGGAGGCCGTGTGCCAGCGCGTGAAATTCTTATCAATACTCCGGCCGTGGCCAATCTCATCAAAGAGAATAATATTAGCCAAATAAAATCCACTATTCAGATTGGTGCCAAAGACGGTATGATCAGTATGGAAAATTCTATCAAACAATTACTCAAGGATGGTCTGATCTCGGCTGAGGTGGCGGCCAAACGTTCTGGTCGCGACAAAAAGGTTTAGTTATGGATATTTTTAAAGTAATAAAAAAAATAAACACTCTCGCTAAAAAAGAAAAGATCCCGGTATATGCCGTGGGTGGTTTTGTGCGCGATTATCTTTTGGGACGTGATCAAAAAAAGGATGTGGATTTTGTGGTGGTAGGTAGTGGTTTGGAGTTTGCTAAAAAATTTGATGTATATCTCAAAGAAGCTGGGAGTCTGGTGGAATTTCCGGATTTTGATACTGCTCGTTATGTTTTTGAAAATGAAAAAGGAAATCTGGTGGTAGAATTTGCTGGAGCGAGATCGGAAAACTACGATCCAAATTCTCGTAAACCAAAAGTAGAATCAGCTACTTTGGACACGGATTTATCTCGTCGTGATTTTACAGTAAATGCGATGGCGGTACCAGTGGCGGCTTTTGCTGGCCTGCTGCGTCCTAGTGTTGCCAAGATTCAGTCTCAGGCCACAGATCCGTTTCATGGGCAAAGCGACCTAAAACAAGGCACTTTACGCACTCCCTTAGATCCAGACACTACTTTTAGCGATGATCCTCTACGTATGATGAGGGCAATTCGTTTTGCGGGACAATTGGAATTTGGTATTGATTCAAAAACATTGGAATCAATACATAAAAATCGCGAACGTCTAAAAATAATTTCGGCTGAGCGTGTTCAGGAGGAATTGATGAAAATGATGGCTGTAAAACAACCGTCCGTCTGTTTGAATTTATTATTTCAAACAAAATTACTTGATATTATTTTGCCAGAAGTGGTATCGCTCGATGGGGTAGAAGAAATTTTTGGTCATCAGCATAAAAATAATTTGATTCACAGTTTTAAAGTGGTGGACAATATTGCGATTCGTAGCGACAAGCCACTGCTGCGTCTGGCCGGACTGCTTCACGATATCGGCAAACCAAAAACCAAAAAATTCATGCAGAAAATTGGCTGGACTTTTCATGCGCATGAATTTGTGGGAGAGAAAATGGTAAAAGTGATTGGTCGTCGTCTTAAATTTGCCAACAATGATATCGCATATCTGGGTAAATTAGTGCGTTGGCATATGCAGCCAATCAATCTTATGGATGATGAAATCACTGATTCGGCGGTGCGAAGATTAATAGTAGATTTAGGTGATGATCTAGACGATCTTTTAATTTTGGGTCAGAGTGATATTACTACTGGCAATCCATATAAAAAAGAAAAACGCTTGAAAAATTACGACCACCTCAAAGAAAAAATCACTCTAGTAATGGAACGTGATAAAATGCGCGCTTTCCAATCGCCAGTGCGAGGTGAGGAGATAATGAAAGTATGTGGACTGAAACCAGGCCCGACTGTCGGTAAAATAAAAGAAGACATAGAAGAAGCAATACTAGACGGTAAAATAACCAATACCTACGAAGCGGCCAGTGGTTATTTTGCCCAGATAAAAGATCAATATCTCAAAGAAGCCAAGGATTGGGAAAGAGGTTGACGCTAGGGGATAATAGTGGTATGATAAGTATGATTATTCATACTTATTTTTTATGTCAAAAAATAAAAACAAAGATAAAGCGATATTTGGCGAATTCCTTGGTACTACCAGTATCGGCGAGCGTGGCCAAGTAGTAATTCCAAAAGAAGCACGCGAACGTCTCAATATCAAAACCGGAGATAAATTTTTAGTAGTCGGTCACTATGGTAAACTGATTTTACTTTCCGAAAAAGAGATGAAAGATATGGTTAAAAATATTACTAAACATTTTAAGATTAAATAATATGTCATTTTTTAAAACAAAAAAGTTTTATGTCGGTTTGGTAGTGGTGTTGGCTTTGGGCGGCTACGGTATTTATCGTCACCGTGTATCCAGCCAAACTCCTGCTTTTGAAACTGCCAAAGTAGAACAGGGGACATTGACCCAAAGTGTGGATGCTACCGGTCAAATTCAGTCCGCCAATGATGTTTCTTTAAAATTTGAAATTCCAGGTATTTTGAGTACTTTAAATGTAAAAGAGGGCGATCAGGTAAAGGCCGGGCAAGTGCTGGCTTCTTTGCGTGTGAGCGAACTGAACGCTTCAGTAGCGCAGGCGGTAGCTAATTTAAATAAGCAGTTAGCCGGAGCTACTCCGGAATATATTGCCCAGCTCCAGGCCTCTTTGGACAAAGCCAAAAATGATCTTTCTCAAGCTCAGGGTGTAGGCAATGACGCTGAAGGCAGTAAATTGGTGCAAAATTCTTACGATGATTTAGTAGTAACGTTGCAATCCATGCAGGTAGTATTAGCGTCTTCTTTGACTTCGGCCGATAATATTTTGGGTATGGATAATACTTTGGCTAATAATAATTTTAGGAATTATCTTTCTGTTTTAAATACCGATTATCTCAATAAAGCAAAGAATAATTATCTAGATGCTAAAGATGCTAAAACTACTTTTGATATTTCGGTAAATTCTTTGTCCAAAATTTCTTCTCATGGTGAAATTGATATTTCTTCCGCCAAAGCTGATGCAGCGATGGTAAAGATGAAAAATTTACTTTACTATGTTTCTTTGGTATTAGATAATACTCCACCGGTTGGCACTCTTACTCAGGCTGGCTTGGATACTATGAAAAGTGGTATCCAATCCGCTCGTACTGATCTTAATTTGAAATATTCCGCGCTCAATACCAACACTCACGCTATCGTGACTGCTCGCAATAATTATTCTTCCTATCAATCTTTGGTAGACAAAGCTCAGGCTGCTCTCAAGGATGCTCAAAATCCACCTCGTGAAGTAGATGTGGCATCTTATCGCGCTTCGGTAGCCCAAGCGGTAGCCGCTCGCAATAAAGCCATTATAGTGGCTCCAATTAGTGGTATAGTCACAAAAGTGAATCACAAAGTAGGTGAATCAGTAAGTGGAGCAGAAGAAATGATTAAACTCCTTTCTCCACATTATGAAATTCAAGTAGATGTTTCCGAAACCGATATTGCCAAAATTAAATTGGAACAACCGGTTACTATGACCTTGGACGCGTTTGGTGAAGATGTTAAATTCACCGGAAAAGTATTTAATATTGATCCGGGTTCTACCAATGTGCAAGATGTGGTTTATTATAAAGTAAAAATTTCTTTGGACGATAGTGATAAACCGGTAAAACCAGGCATGACTGCCAATGTAAGTATTTTGACTGATAAACGTGTTAATACTTTGTTTATTCCTTCACGCGCTATCATTACTAGCGATGCCCTAAAGCAGGTTAAAATATTACAAAATAATTTGGCCGTTACTACCACTATCAAGACTGGCATGAAAGGCGACAATGGTAAAGTGGAAGTAACCGAAGGCTTGTACGCTAATCAAGAAATAATTTTAGGTGCTAAGCAATAATATGGCATTAATTGAATTAATACATGTTTCCAAAGATTATCAGAATGAAGAAGTGGTAACTCCGGTACTACATGATCTGAATTTTAATATTCAAAAAGGAGAATTTGTTGCTATCATGGGACCGAGTGGATCTGGCAAATCTACTCTGATGCATATTTTGGGTTTTCTAGATAAAATTTCTAAAGGACAATTTCTTTTTGATGGTAAAGATGTAAGCACTCTTTCCGAAGATGAACTCGCAGTGATGCGTGGTAAATCTATCGGTTTTGTCTTTCAAGCTTTTCATCTTTTGCCTCGTACTACTGTGCTTGAAAATGTAATGTTGCCACTAATTTATTCTCAAGTGTCAGTTCAAGAAAGAATTGATCGAGCCAAGGCAGCGCTAGATTCAGTTGGGCTTTCGCATCGTCTAGAATTTAGTCCTAGCCAGCTCTCGGGTGGTGAAAAACAGCGTGTGGCTATCGCGCGCGCCCTAGTCAATAATCCTAGTGTAATTTTTGCCGATGAGCCAACTGGTAATTTGGATTCTAAGTCTGGTTTGCAAGTAATGAAAATTTTGCAGAAATTAAATGATGATGGTCATACAATTATCTTGGTAACTCACGAAAAATATACAGCGGATCATTCCAAAAGAATTTTACGTATCAAAGACGGCGAAATTTTTAGTGATGAATTGGTGACTCACCGCCAGATTGCGGCCGTGGCCACTGATCTTGTGAAATAGTTATGAATTTTTTTGAAAATATCAAAACTGTTTGGCTGAGTATTATGCGCAATAAAGTGCGCTCGTTTTTGACGATGCTTGGAATTATTATCGGTATTATGTCAGTGATTATGATTATGTCCGTGGGGGCGGGCGCGCAAAGTCTGATTCTTAATCAAATAAAAAGTTTGGGTTCAAATTTAGTTGGGGTATTGCCAGGCAAATCTGATGAAAAAGGTCCGCCGGCTTCGGCGATGGGCATCGTGGTGACTTCGCTCAAAGCGGCGGATGTAGAAGCTATTATTAAAGATAATTCCTCTCATTTAGTAGCCGCTACTGGCTATGTGCGCGGTAATGATACCGTGACTTGGGATGGAAATAAAATTGATACCAATTTTGTAGGTGTTTCTTCAGATTATCCAAATGTAGAAGACGCGCTGTTGGCTTCTGGAAGATTTTTTTCAGATGATGAGGACAAATCTTTGGGAAGAGTTGCAATAGTAGGTAGTCAGGTAGCTGCAGAATTATTTGGACAAAATGATCCGATTGGAAAAGATATAAAAATTAAAAAAACAAATTTTACAATTATTGGTAAGATGAAAGAGCGAGGTACTAGCGGTTTTCAAAATCAAGACAATCAAATTTTTGTGCCACTCAATACTGCTCAGAAAATTTTGCTGGGTATAGATTATGTAAGTTTTGCTCGTTTTAAAGTAGACAACGCGGATAATGTAAATAGCAGTATGGAGCGAGTGAGAGAAATTTTACGCAGTCGACATGATATTTCCAATCCGGACAATGACGATTTCTCAGTCCGCTCTATGGCGCAGGGACTGGATGCTATTACCAATGTGACCAATGCTCTGAAAATGTTTCTTACCGCTATTGCGGCTATTGCTTTGGCTGTAGGTGGTATTGGTATTATGAATATTATGTTGGCAGCAGTCCAAGAACGCACACGTGAAATAGGTTTACGTAAGGCGGTAGGGGCAAAAAATAAAGATATTATTTTTCAGTTTCTTACTGAGTCGGCTATGATTACTTTTATTGGTGGTGTGATTGGTATTATTTTGGGCGCGCTTATTTCTTTCATTGTCGCCAAGGTGGCGATTTATATGGGATATAATTGGGACTTTGTGGTTTCTCTTTCTTCCATTATTATTGCTACGTTAGTATCAATTGGAGTTGGTTTAATTTTTGGAATTATTCCAGCCCGTCGCGCGGCTCGACTCAATCCTATCGAAGCATTACGTTATGAATAATATTATCAGTTCAATTAAAATGGCTTTTAGCGCCCTGATGGCACAGCGCACGCGCTCTATTTTGACTATCCTTGGTATTTCTATCGGTATCGCTATTGTGATTACTATTATGGCTGCTGGTCGGGGTTTGGATAAATTTGTTTTAGGAGAGCTGGACGCTTTTTCTCCCGATGCTCTAAGTATTGAAACAAAAATTCCAAGTGTTGGTAAAAATTCCACCGATAATTCTGCCGGCCAATCCACTGGTGTTACTATCACCTCACTCAAAGATAAAGATATTGAAGACATTAAAAAACAGCCCAACATTGCGGCTGCCTATGGTTGGGTAATAGGGCAGGGAGTAGTAAGCTATGGCGGTTTAGATAAAACTCTGACTCTAATGGGCGAGGGCTATACTTTACCAGATGTAGAAAAATTTACTTTATCTTCCGGTCGTATGTTTACGCGTGAAGAAGAATACGGTTTGCAGCAAGTGGCTGTTTTGGGAGATAAAGTAAAAAATGATTTGTTTGGACAAAATGAAGCGGTAGGAAAAAATATTTATATCAAAGGCAAACCTTTTCGTGTAGTGGGTGTATCGGCCAAACGAGGCGCTTCTTTTTATATGGATATGGATAATTTAATTATTATTCCTACCAAAACTATGCAAAAAAGAGTTTTGGGTATAGATTATGTGCGCTCTATTATGGCTCGCATGAAAGATGGTACCAAGGTAGATGCTACTGTGGCGGATATCAATGCGATACTGCGCGAAAATCACAATATTACCGATCCGAGTAAAGATGATTTTGCTGTTAGCTCTATGGCGGAAGCTCGCAAGACTCTAGGTTCAGTGGTGCAGGGTGTAACATTTTTATTGGTGGCTTTAGTTTGTATTTCACTTATCGTGGGTGGAGTCGGTATTATGAATATTATGTATGTGTCCGTGACGGAGCGTACTTTTGAAATTGGTTTGCGCAAAGCAATTGGCGCGAAAAACAAAGATATTTTATTACAGTTTTTAAGCGAAGCGGTACTGCTTACATTTTTAGGCGGCGTATTTGGAATTATTTTTGGTGTATTGATTGCTTTATTAATTTATTTTGTAGCAATTGCCAATAATTTCAAATGGGTATTTTCTATACCAATTTCTTCTATTATTTTATCTCTTGGATTTTCCACATTCATTGGAATTGTGTTTGGTCTTTATCCGGCCAAACGCGCGGCTAACATGGATCCAATTGAAGCGCTAAGAAAAGAATAATTATATGAATGAAAATAAATTTGATAACATCGAAGATATAGTAGAAGAAATAAAAAATGGTCGCATGGTAGTAGTGCTTGATGATGAAGATAGAGAAAATGAAGGCGACCTGATAGTCGCCGCAGAAAAAGTAAATCCGGCTCATATAAATTTTATGGCTACGCATGGACGCGGAATTATTTGTGTAGCGATAAAAGGAGAAACTTTAGACAAATTAGGTCTGCCGCTTATGATTGGTAATAGTACGGATTTGCTAGCTACGGCCTGGACAGTTACAGTGGATGCCAAAGAAGGCGTCACTACTGGAGCCTCTGCCTTTGATCGTGCTAAAACTGTTCAAGCTCTTATTAATTCTAATACAACTTCTCAGGATTTGGATTGTCCGGGCCATATGTTTCCTTTGCGCGCTAATGTTGGTGGTTTGATGGCCCGTCGTGGTCACACTGAAGCGGCTGTGGAATTAGCTAATTTATCTGGGTTATTTCCTGCGGGAGTGATATGTGAAATCTTAAATGAAGACGGCAGTATGGCCCGCGCTCCTCAATTATTTGATTTTGCCAAAAAACACAAGTTACGTATCTGTACCATCGAGGATTTAATCCAATTTTTGAAAAAATAGCCGGCAAGACCCGCTCTTGTTTTTTTTGCGAAGCAGTGGTAACTTTAAGGCATATGGCCGATACTAAGCTTATCAAAGAAAAAATTGACTTGGCACAATTGGTGCAAGAATACGTACCGCTTAAAAAGGCGGGTATTTATTAAAAAGCCCCTTGTCCATTTCATAGAGAAAAAACTCCATCTTTCATGGTCAACGCCGAAAAGCAAATTTGGAAATGCTTCGGATGTGCCAAAGGCGGGGATATTTTTTCGTTTGTGCAGGAAATGGAAGGTATTGATTTTATTGAAGCTTTAAAACTTTTGGCGGAGCGTGCTGGTGTAAAGATAGATAGCTATCGCAGTGAAATAGATAAAAGCCAAAAAAATCGCATCTTGGAAATCAACCAAAAAGCTGCTTATTTTTTTCACCATGTATTGCTTGAAATGTCGGCTTCGGCCGGTGCGCGTGAATATTTGTCCAATCGTGGCTTAAAAAAAGAAACTATTGATCAATGGCAAATTGGTTTTATTCCAGATCAATGGGATTTACTTACTCAATATTTTCTCAAAAAAGGTGTGGGGGTGGATGATCTGATTGCGGCCGGACTTACTATCAAAAAAGATGCAGCTCGAGCGGGACAAGGATTTTACGATCGTTTTCGTGGACGTATTATGTTCCCGATTTGGGATGTGCACGGCAGTGTTGTGGGGTTTACTGGGCGGGTATTGGTAGAAACCGAACATAGTGGGGGAAAGTATGTAAATACACCTCAGACTGTAGCATATGACAAATCGCGTGTGCTCTACGGGCTCAACAATGCCAAGACTGAAATAAAAGCACAGGATATAGCAGTAGTAGTAGAAGGACAGATGGATGTGGTCGCTTGTCATCAAGCTGGAATGAAAAATGTAGTGGCCTCGTCTGGTACCGCTTTGACTCTGGAACAAATTAAGCTTCTCAAAAGATATTCGCCAAATGTGGCTATGGCTTTTGATGGCGATAAAGCCGGAGTAGCCGCAGCCAAGAGAGGAATAGATATTGCGCTATCTGAAGGATTAAATGTGAGAGCTATTTCTATTCCCGAAGGAGCAGGCAAAGATGCGGACGAATGTCTGAAAAAGAATCCTCAAGTTTGGTTTGAATCTGTAAAAAAGGCCAGTGATGTGATGGATTGGTTTTTTCAGATGGCTTTTAACAACAAGGATGTTTCTGGTCCAAAAGCCAAACAACAAGTGGCTGATGAGCTTATGCCGCTGATTGGTCTTATTCCTTATGCTGTCGAGCGTGACTATTGGCTGCAGCAATTGGGTGGGCGTTTGGGCGTAGAAGTTTCAGTATTGCGTGACGATATCAAACGTTTCAGCAAAGACAAAAAAGAAAGCAATCAAATAGACAAAAGACCAGAAGTGGCCAAAGCCGCCCCTCTGGATACGGTAGAGCGTTTATTGCAGAGACTGCTCATGATTTGGAGCACTCATCCGGAGTATCTTAGTGTCCAGTGGCCTAAATTTGATAATCGTTGTTTTGAAGGCAGTGTTTATCAACACCTTTACGAAATCATAAAAAATCAGTATACTAATAACAGTCCGGTAAGTGTTGCTGATTGGCAGAATTTTTTTATAACCAATGATCAGGCCGGTGAATTTGAAAATTTAAAAATGTTGGCTGCGATTGAGCCAGGTGAAACGGAAGATTCGGATTTAAAAATCGAAGGGCTGGAAATCATGGTGCGATTACAGGATGAATGGTCAAAGAAAAAAAGAAAACAAATTCAGTTCTTGTTGGCTCAAGCAGAAAAGTCCGCTGACAAAGAGCTTGCCCAAAAATTATTTGTGGAACTTCAAAATATTTAATTATGCCAAAGAAGGTGCAAAAGAAAAAAGTTTTAATGAAAAAGCTAACTCCAAAAAAACCGGCCAAAAAACCGGTGATTAAGAATATAAAAAAAGTGAAAAAAGTTGTGGTCAAAAAGCCTCAGCTAAAAAAAGTTTTTAAACCTCTTAAAGGCAAAATTGAAAATAAAAAACCTCAATTTAAAAAAATCGTTCCGTTGGTAGAGGAAGTGGTGATAGAGCCAACCAACGATGATTTATATAAATTAATCAGCAAAGGCCGCAATCGTGGCTTTATTACTGATATCGAAATGCTTGGACTGATCAAACGTCCAGAATGTTATTTGGATCTCTACGAAGGCTTTTTGGACGCGCTGGATCGCAATGGTGTGACGGTGGTAGAATCCAACGCCAATTTACTTGGTGTAAAACCTGAGCACAAAGAAACCTTGAAACAATTCCAGGGTGCTCAGCCTGATATGGACAGTCCTTTTGATTTGGGTGAAATTTCTTCCGATTCTATTCAGATGTATTTGCGTGAAATTGGTAAAATTCCATTGCTCAAAGGCGATGAGGAAGTAGCTTTGGCCAAACGTAAAGAGCGTGGTGACAAAGTTGCCGAAAGAAAAATCATTGAAGCCAACTTGCGTTTGGTAGTTTCCATTGCCAAAAAATTCGTTGGTAAAAGTTTGTCTTTGCTTGATCTTATCCAAGAAGGAAATATCGGTCTTTTCCGCGCTGTGAAAAAATTTGATCACCGCAAAGGTTATAAATTTTCTACTTATGCTACTTGGTGGATTCGTCAGGCTATTACTCGTGCGCTAGCTGATCAGTCCCGTACTATTCGTATTCCGGTGCATATGGTAGAAACCATCAATCGCTTCCAGCAAGTACAGCGTCGTCTCACTCAGGATCTAGGACGTGATCCAACCCCCGAAGAATTGGCCGCTGAAATGGGTGAAGAGGTTTCAAAAATTCAACATATTATCAAAATTTCTCAGGACACTGTTTCTTTGGATGTCTCAGTAGGTGATGACGATGAAGATACTCAGCTTGGAGACTTTATTGAAGATGTCAAAAATGTTTCTCCTGATCGCGCCGCTGGATTGCAAATTTTGCGCGATTATGTCAAAGAAGCTATCAAATCACTTTCTCCTCGTGAACAAAAAATTCTCGAAATGCGTTTTGGTTTAGCCGATGGTGTGACTCATACTCTCGAAGAAGTAGGTCATGAATTTGGCGTTACCCGCGAACGTATCCGTCAGATCGAAGCCA
>JAPLWP010000102.1 GCA_026396535.1 Candidatus Magasanikiibacteriota bacterium
TCCATTACTTTCTACAATAACGCCTTTTTCAATTAAATTATAGATAACTTCCACACCATCATAATAATATCTTTCGCCGCTCGTGCCCGGGCCATCTGATTTATTTTTTAAATAATCACAAACATCCCCCAACTGAGCTATAAATTGCGCTTTAATATCTACAACATCGCCTTTTCCAGCTTTCATCGCTTCACTTAAAATCTTCATCTGACAAGTGTCTGCTTTTAATTCTTCGGCCACATACATTTCGGCTGATACTCCCACACGCTTTCCCACAGCCGCATCCTCCGGAGGAGCAATTGTATGACCCAATTCATGAAGTAAATTTTCTAAAATTGTAGCATAGGTGAATTTCTTTTCATCGATCTCTTCTTCAAAAACTGAACGAAGGGCCGGCAAAGCTGTAGCTTTGGCGACGTCTACTACCGCATTGGTATGCGCCAGAATTTTGTCCGCGTCCCCTTCTCCGCGCAAAGTCCAAAAAGAATTATGTCCGGTGGCAAATGGCTGGTAGTTAATAATAACTTCGGGCACATGCTGATCTTTTGCATAATAAGGACGCTGAGCTGTCAAAATTTCACCCACAATTGAGCGAAAAAAGTTTACCACTTCTGTAAGCTCTTTAGATTCCTTAGTGATATAACCAAAACGAATTTCTACATCCATCTTGTTGGCCTCACCAGCTACCGCTGTCAGAGCCTGTGGAACAAACATTACCGGACAGCCTTCGTGATACAAATCTTTCATATCATTCATTAAACTTTGCCACTGAGCGGCCAAAGCATCAGGGTCAATAACTTTTGAACCATAAGCATCGGCCATTTTTCTTAAATAGGCGCTTAGATTTTTGTATTCTAAGCCGATTTCTTGTACTTCAAAAGCCGCATCTACTTTATCGGCTAATAAATTAAATCTTTCTTGTAATCTTTGAATCTCAAAGGGGAAAACATCAGCGTAAGATTTTATTTCTACTCCTCCGTTTTCTTCGCCTCTATCTATATCATACAGATATCTGACTCCGCCTGCCAATTCTCCCAAAGGAGTAGCGGACGAACCACCCGGAGCATCAGCTAATTCTAGTTGTTTTACATAAGCATGATCAGCATACTTTGCCAAAAGAGCAGCAGAATCAATATATATTTCCAACTCCTTTATATTTTTAATATCACATTTTTCTAATATCTCCTGTTCCCTATCTTTTGGTAAATTTTTTATCCACTGTCTAGCTACCTCCACTGCTGCCAATTGACGTTCGGAAGAAATCAAAATAAGTTCACGCCAAATATCAGGTAAAACATTTCTCAAAGATTCCAAAACCCCAAATTGTCTTATTCTTAATTTTTCTTCTAAAGTAACGGAGTCTGCAAGTAATTCTTTCTCTTTGGCATATTCGGGAAATTGCTCCAGTTGTTCGCACCAAACTTTGCATTTTTCAGCAATATAAGGGGTAACCCGGATTGTCCATTCTGATGTAACCTTTTCTTTCGCTTTTTCGATAATATCTTCTACTCCCAAAATATCAGCTGGCATTTCTTTCCATTCACCGCTTTCACGGGCAGCTTCTTGAAGTAAAGCGCGCACTCCTTGAGCACCACGAACATATTCAGGAATTTCTGTATTTTTATCTAAAGGGTTAGTGCGATTTTCAGCACTAATATGAAAAGATTCTCCAAAATGTGATTTCTCTGACATAAAAATAAGGATTATTACTTTATAAACCCACCCGCCTGCAAATCCCACAATTTCTTGTAGAGACCGCCCTTCTTTTTTAATAATTGTGTATGTGTGCCGTCTTCAGCCACCGTACCTTTGTCTATCACAAGTATTCTGTCGGCACTCATAATGGTAGATAAGCGGTGCGCAATCATAATCACAGTCTTGCCTTTCATTAAAATATTCAAAGCATCCTGAATAAAATGCTCAGACTCCGAATCCAAACTAGAAGTAGCTTCGTCTAAAAATAGAATTGGTGCGTTCTTCAGAATAGAACGAGCAATAGCTACACGCTGACGCTCACCACCGGATAATTTCACTCCGCGTTCACCCACATAGGTGTCGTAAGTATCTGATAAACCCGCAATAAACTCGTGGCAATGGGCCAGCTTGGCCGCCGCTTCTACCTCTTCATCGGTAGCATCAAATCGGCCATAGCGAATATTTTCACGCAACGTACGGTGAAATAATATTGGATCTTGCGGTACCAAAGAAATATTTTGCCATAGACTTTCTTGAGTAACTTTGGAAATATTTTGTCCGTCAATTAAAACTTTACCCGCCGACACATCATGCATGCGCAATAATAATTTTACCAAAGTAGATTTGCCGGCACCAGACGGCCCGACCAACGCAATCTTTTGTCCGCCATTTATTTCTAAATTAAATTTCTTGAGAATTGATCTGGTTTCATGATAATTGAATCCTACATCTTTAAATTCAATCTTCCCCTCCCCCACTTTCAAATCTTTGGCACCAGGGATATCCTTGATCTCATGTGGAGCCACCAAAATTTCAGTCATCTCAGCCGCTTCCGATAAATCAGAATAAATATTACGCACCACACGACCAAAATTCCAAATATTTTGTACTACCGTAATTACATAGGCCTGAATAAGCATCAAATCACCGGCCGTAAATTTACCTACCTGCCATAATTGAATACCAATATACATAAGCACGCCTTCCAGCAAGAAAGCAAAAAATGCCTGAAACGCGTCAAAGGCACTATCTGTATACCAGGAAAAAAGTTGTAATTTAGAAAATTTAGCTTGAGTATCTTTGAAATATGTTTTTTCTTTTTCGTAACCATTAAATAATTTTACATTCACGTGATTGGTAATAGTATCAGCCAACACACCACTCACCGCTGAATCCGCTTCGCTACGCATGATATCGTACTTGATACGAAAACGATTATAAAAAACACTAATAACTACATAGAGCGCAGTCCAAACCAACAAAGCCAAACCCAAATAAAGATTACGATAAAATAGCACACCCATCACGATGGCGATCTCAAGCACCATGTCAGCCACATTAAAAAGAATGCGGTCGTTGAGAGATTCAAACGAGCGCACAAATCTATTTACGCGCTTAACCAGCGAACCAACAAAATTATTATTAAAAAATGTAAAGGAATGACGGTGCAGATAGGCAAAAGCAAAGTTGCCAATATCCGACATGGTCTTGGAACAAAAATAAGAATCCGCGAACATCTCGGCGCGTCTAGATAAAAATTGAATAAAACGTAAAACTACTATTATCCAGAATACTTTGTATAGTGCCGGCAACACCCCGACAATACTCGCTGAAGACGAAAATAAATCTACCATCTGTTTCAAATACAGAGGCACCGTAACTCCGGCTGCAGAAGAAACAACTGTACAAGCAATTACCAAAAACAGAGATATTTTATATTTCTTTAAGAATCTCCAATAAAACCCCATGGTTTCTTTGACGTAAAGTTTTTTTGTAGTCATAAACACGTTATGCGCGCCAATAAGGCGCGCTCTATAAGAGAAGACGATACAGAGGCTTTTTTGTTACATTTTGGCTGAAATCCGCCTATATTCCAACCAAGTTAATATTATCATAAAAACATCCACTACGGAAACCACCGCCAACCCGACTGAATGATTGTGATAAACTCTAAATACCTGATAGGCCAAAAATATACTAAAGAGGAAAATAGCCAAAGGATAGGCCCACATTTTCTTTTTGTATATCGAAATAACCAAGAAAAAATTCATGGCTCCATGAAAGAACAGATAAAAAGAAATAAAATGCCGCGTATTGATAGATAAATTATGTGCGCTGTCTATAAAAAATTTGGCAATAAAATCATTATGATGTTCGGTGAGTTCATAATTGGTAAGCGCGAGCGCCTCAAGCTGTACGAGCTTATCATACGACAAAATTAAAAAACTGCCGATAATTTCTACGATACCGTTGAAGGCTTTGGCCACCACTGCAGCCAAAAAAAGATAGTGAATTACGGAATTAATTTTTTTCATTAAAATTCTTTAAATCCATCAGCACCTCATCTGCGTGCACTTCTGGCTTTACTCCTTCATACACCTTGGCAATTTTTCCTTGCGGATCTATCAAAAAAGATTCGCGCATTATACCCATATACTCCCGTCCCATGAATTTCTTTTTCTGCCACACATCATAGGCCTGAATCAATTCTTTATTTTCATCAGACAATAAAGTAAATGGCAATTCAAATTTATCCGCAAATTTACGATGACTTTTTACCGAGTCCGCGCTTACTCCAAAAACTACTGCCTTTATTTTTTTAAACTTCGGTAAATTATCACGCAAGGAACAGGCTTCAGTAGTACAACCCGGGGTATCGTCTTTTGGATAAAAATACAACAGTACCCACTGTCCGAAATAATCTCGCAGTGAATGCATTTCCCCGTCTTGATCCGGCAAATTAAATTCCGGAGCTTTGTCTCCTACTTTAATTTTTGACATATATCTATATTACAAACCCAAATGTGCTAACGATTTTTTCTAACAAACCAGAAATATAATTCTTATTAAATTCTTTCATTGTGCCTGGCTCATACACTCCAATATCCACAGAATTTATCGCCTCTACCAATTCATAACAACGACCATTTTTTACAGCTCGATAATTTTTATATTCATACATATGACCGGCCGCACCATCAGTTCCTTCAAATACACTAAATTCTACACCGCCCAAAATCGCAGTACCAGTATATTTTTCTCGACCATCTGCTACGGGCTGAGTACACTTAGCTACCACCGCCACATCTTTATCCACCCCAATTCCTACTCCCGCTTCCACCAAATTTGTACCCTTAAACAAACTTTCTGCCAACATTATTTTGGCTACACCATGTTTGGTAGCAAAAAGAAAAATATCATTAGTAGGACTAAACTGAGAATTTTGTGGATACCAAATCTCAAATCCATTGGCCTTGCTAGTAAAGAGAGTTGATTTTACCCCAGCAATAATTTCTGGCGGATTTTCTACTACCGGAGTAGTAGAAGCCACAGGTGTCGTAGTTGGAGACACAATTGGAGTAGAAGTATTATTCACCGGCACATATACAACTTGATTTTTCGGCAATACCACAAATAGTATTATAATGGCAAACACCACAATCCCTACAATCGCTGCCAACGCTGGCATTATATAATTATTTTTCATAAAATTTAGATTAAATTAAATTATCTTACTCCCCATTTAGTGCGTACAGTTACCATAACTTGTTTATCAATTGTGCGAGTATCATAAGTGCCATAGTCTGATACGTCCGTAGAGTTTGGAGCTAACACCTGCACTACTCCGCTGGCAGCGCTACGCAATTCTCCGACGTTTCTATCCCCTGCCTCGGCTACTTTTTGAGCACGGGCTTTAGCATCTTTGACTGCGTCGCCAATTAATTTTACTTTCAAATCAGACAATCCGGAATAATAATATTCTACCGGCTGGGCAGAAAAAATTACACCTTGATTAATCAAACTTTGAAATGATTTGGCAAGCTGATCTACTTTAGCCAAATCTTTGGTCTGTACGGTTATTGTTTGAGTAAGATTATATTCTACCGGAGCGTCATTGTTTTGACTTTTATTATAATTCACAAACATACTCACCGGCATTATTTGAAGCTCTTCAGAGGCTACTTTGTTGTCTTTGAAAAATTTACTGACCAAGGCTTCATCATTTTTCATTTGAGCATACCCATCTTTGAGATTGGTTACGGTTGCGCTGCGCGAAAAGTCCGCGTGCCAAGTGGCAGTATCAGCCTTTACCATCTCCGTGGCGGTACCTGTAACTTCTAGAACACGACCCGCTTGCGCTCCAGCCCATAGATATGAAGTACCAAGCACACAAGCTGCTACCACCAAACCAGCCCCTACAAATATTCCACCCCAGCCGGAACCAGCTTTAATTTCTTCAATCATAATTTATTATTTAAAAGTAATATACAGTGGTATTATAGCAGACTTTAGAGATTACAGATACTCAATTAAACAAAGAACTATTTAATAAATTTAAAAGTTTTTATAATATCTTTTACTTCTTTCAATCTTTTTTCCATCTCACTATTAGCGGCATATTGGGCCTGTGACCACGAAAAAACATACAAATTATTTTCTGCCAAATATTCCGGCTTTGGCCCTTCTTCCTTCTGAATATTCTCCCATTGTTTTTTAGTATGAACACTTATATTAAATAAACCATCTTTTTGAGCCGGAAGACCAAAATCAATAGAATCACTTTTTCCAGCATTTCCAAAATCCAAAGTTCTATTGGCAACATTATACCCCTGCCATATATTTGGCAAAGTTAATTCAAATCCATATTTATTATTTTTATATAATTGTGATTCTGTCGGGGTTGGAGGAGTAGTTACAGTAGTGGTGCTAGTGGTAATAGTGGAAACCGGCGGCAATTGGCTCGCTGGTTTTTGACCACAGCCAGGTAAAAATATCACCCCAAACAAAGACAAACCAATTAACGTTATTTTTTTAACCATACTGTTAAATATTATTATTTAAAACCTATTCTCTAATTTAAGCATATGCCTTAATAAGTAATTTGTACATAGTAAAAAAACCTTCAAAACCACTATGAAGGTTNNNNTGAATAAAAAACTAAAAAATCTTAAGGAGTGGTTGAAGTAATTATAGCATGCTGACCATCACCAGATAATGGAATTGGTGTACCCAAGAATTTTGGTTTGGCGTGAAATAAAATATCAAAGAATCCTTTCATTCTGGCCAATGATTCCCGAATTTTAAACCATAATATACCGCGATAAGTTTCTTTGTCGGCTGACACTCCATACACTTCCATTCCTATACTGCGACCATAATACACAGCACGATTGAGATGAAAATTTTGCGTAACTACTATTAGAGATTGCGCTTGGAATACATCTCGTGCGCGATAAAGACTGTCATAAGTATCAAACCCGGCATAATCTAAAAATATATCCTTGGATGGAATATCATGCATAAGAAAATAACTTTCCATCGCCTTGGTTTCATTGTAATGAATAGTACTATTGTCGCCAGTAGCCAAAATCTTGGCAACTTTTTTGTCTCGATATAGCTGTATAGCCGTATCGGCTCTGTCGCGCAATATATCACTTAGTTGGCCGTTGGATTTCACTCCCGCTCCTAGCACCAAGGCAGTTTGAGCTGGTGGCACATCATATACATTTTGATAAATATATTTTCTTGACGTAGAGAGTACGCGATAATTGGAAAATATAAAAACAACTATACACAGGAAGATTACAGCTAGTAAAAAAATACCGATCTTTTTTAAAACTTGTCTATCCATGTGGAAAAAATATTTTTTAATTCTTCTAGCTGTTCCGGTTCCTTGATAGTATGGCCAGCATTCTTAATAATTTTAATTTCTTTTTTACCCGGCAAAACTTTTTCCAAAATTTTCAAAGTCTCAAGCGGTGTAGTATCGTCATTTTCACCAACTACTAGCAGAACCGGCATAATTAATTTACCGGCGTTTGGAATTGTATCATACCGGAGCCTATCTTCCATATGTGACCAAGGCAATCTTTTTATTATTCCTGGCTTAGAACCACTCTCACTTATTCTCCAGCCGCTATT
>JAPLWP010000089.1 GCA_026396535.1 Candidatus Magasanikiibacteriota bacterium
GAATATAACAAAAAACAAATTCAAGCAATTGAAGCAGAATTAAAACTCAAGAAAGCACTTATAGTAAATGTTGAAACAAATCATCCTGAAGTAAAAAATATAGATGAAAAAACACAATTAATGTGCCATACATATTATGAAGCAAATAGATATGTTAAAATTGCTGAAGATAAATTAACTGAGTTTAAAGAATCACAAAAAGAATTAGAAGAAGAAGTTAAAGAAATTAAAAAACAAACTGGTATTTCAAAACTATCCGAAGAGGAAGCAAAAGAAATTGCTAAATCAATTAAGGAAAAGGTCGAATCAGGAAAAGTAGATTTAACTAAAATAAAATAATGCCTTTAGGAAAAAATGTATAAAACGGGGGCAAACATATGAGGAATTTTATGGAAAAAATAAATCTAAAAAAATTAAAAAGAATCGATCAATAGCTATTAAAATTTGGTGGAATAAACGGAAATATGGAAAACATTGATATAAATTGGTCTTCCCCCACATGGATAAAGACATCAGGAGAATACCGATGGCACAGGGAATGGGAGATATCTGACCAACCCAAAGATATACAATCTGGCTTTTGGGAATTTTATAAAAAGTCCAAGGTGAAGCTGATGCTTCGTGGATTCAGGGTCTTCAAAGATAAATCAGGCCGTTGGTTCTTCTCACAAAGCGTCAAAGACAAGTCTGAATTCGACAAAGACTCTATGGGGAAACCTGTCAAAGAAAAACCCTTCGTATCCAAACTCAAACCATACAAACTCAAGGATACATCTGGTCTGAGGGAATGGCAGATTCCATCCGCTGAAAGAATCATATCCTCTCTTGAAGCCTATAATGGTGCCTTGGACGGCTCTGATACAGGCGTTGGAAAAACCTACTCGGCAATCGCAGTCGCAAGAGATTTGGGATACAACATTGGAGTCATCTGTCCTAAATCCATCATTGACCCTTGGAAGAAGGTTATATCAAATCACTTCAAGATGAAGAAACAGATATTGTTTGTCATGAACTACGAGTCGGTCAAGACAGGCAAATTCAAGCATATCGCATCGTGGGTAAAGAACCGCCAGACCCATAGGGAAAAATTCGTGTGGAATGTCCCATCGAAGAACACTCTGCTGATATTCGATGAGTCCCACAAATGCAAGTCGAGGGACAGCCAGAACATGGAAATGTTGATAGCCGCAAAGAAACAAGGTTACAAGATTCTGTGTATGAGCGCCACCTCAGCAATCAATCCATTAGAAATGAAAGCGTTGGGATTGGCAATCAATCTCTACACTGGAGCATATTGGAGATGGGCAAATCAACACGGTGTCGCAAAGGGTAGGTTTGGCCCTGTATTCAATGAGTCCAAGGATATTCTCATCAAACTGAATAGGGATATTTTTGAGGAACGTGGAATAAGACTTCGTAGGGATACCATCAAGAATTTCCCAGAGTGTCTTATTGAATCAGAGGCTTATTCGATTGATGAACAGAGTCGAGAGGAAATGAATCGAATCTATAAGGAAATGGAAGCCGAAATCAAGGTGTTGGAGAGAAAGAGTGGAATGTCCAACAAGGATAAGAAACTCCACGCCATGACACTTCAATTGCGTATGAGGCAGAAATTTGAGTTATTAAAGATTCCTCTATTCCTTGAACACATTGAAGAAGCTATCGAGGATGGGTTCTCCGTGGCGGTATTCCTCAACTTCACCGATACCATCGATGCTCTAGCTGAAAGACTTGGGACGAAATGTATTGTGGATGGTAGAAACAAAAAGACGGAACGAGAGGATAACATAGAAGCGTTTCAAAGAGGCAAGTCGAGAATCATCCTATTGAATATTCAAGCCGGAGGCGTAGGCGTATCCATCCACAACGTCCACGGAAACTATCCACGATTGGCTCTAATCAGTCCTAACCCCTCTGCCGTTCTAATGCGTCAGAGTCTTGGTCGTGTATGGAGAGATTCATCGAAAACCAAGAGTATACAAAAAATAATATTTGTATCCGGTACAGTAGAAGAAACAGTTTGTGAAAATGTCAAAAACAAACTTAAAAATCTAGATTTATTGAATGATGGAGAATTGGCTCTCTTGAAAACCGCCGAATTTTGATGTTATAATAACAAAAATAAGTGAAGATTCATTAACGTTTTATTCACTAACGAGATATATATTAGAAAGGAGAAAATGGTTATGGGCAGAAAAAAATTAAATAGAACACAAGATGAAATCCGAGAACAAAATAGAATTAGAGCAAGGAGGCACTACGAAAAACATAAAGACAAACTCAATAAACTCCGAATGGATTATTATTGGAGGCAAAAAGAAATGGGGACCAAGAAACTGTCCTAATTGTAATAAAGAAATATATTATAAACACGAAAAAAGTCTACATATACTGACAAAGAGAAATCCTCTTTGTAGAGTATGTTCAAATAAAATACTAAGTGAAAATAGACGAGTCATAGGACCTTTTAATTTAGAAAGATATTGTCCAAAATGTAACGAAATTATTTACTATAAAAGTAGATTCAAACGCTTGCTCGCCGAACAAGAAGGAACTGATTGCAAATCTTGTTGTAAAACCGGAACAGCCAATCCCATGTATGGAAAATTCGGGACATTACATCCCCATTTTGGAAAACATCATAGCGATCAGACAAAGAAAAATATTGCCGATCACCAACCAGATAAAACAGGAAAAAATGGATCTATGTATGGAAAATGTTCTTATGATGTGTGGTTGAAAAATCATGGCAAAGAATTTGCCGATAAAAAATTACAGGAATGGAAAAATAAATTATCAGTTGCTCAATCTGGTTCTAATAATTTTTGGTACGGCAAAAAACATTCAGAAGAATCAAAAATAAAAATAGGCAATGCTCATAGGGGAAAAATAATGTCAAGTGAATCCAAAAGAAAGATGAGAGTATCTGCTATAAATAGAATTTCTCAACAAAAATTTAATGGTGGCCAAATTCGACCATCATTTAATCCAAAATCATGTAAAATCATCGATGAATATGGAAAACAAAATGGCTACAAATTTCAACACGCAATGAATGGCGGAGAATTCTTCATCAAAGAACTCGGTTATTGGGTGGATGGTTACGATAAAGAAAAGAATGTGGTGTTTGAATACGATGAAGAACATCACAATTGGAAAAAACAGAAAGATGATTTTCGCATGAATGAAATTAAAAACCATCTCAAATGCAAATTTATTCGACTGAATGAAAAAACAGGTAAAATCAAAAAATATTAATCCATCTCATCTCTTTGTTTTGATGGTGCTGGAATTTTATCATAATTCAATTCGTATTTTTCACACAGAGACCGACACGCCTTAAAAGCAGTCGTTGCTTCATTGATATTTTCAGATAATGTAAGTGCCTTTAATTTCTTTATTTTATTGAAAGTCGATATGTCTAAATTTCCATATATAAATTGTCCTTGATCTGGAATTTTTCTATTATCTATATCTGTATGCTCAGGGTCGGAATATTTTTTATCATACTCTTCTTTTAATAATGATAGATTCTTATCGATATCTCTGGTAATGAAAAAACAGAAATTCAGCACGGGCGTATCTTTTTGGGGCATGAATATTTCGTTGGTTAGAAATATTTCTTCTTCTTTTAGTCCCCGACGTTTACCATCTTCAAGTAAAAGTTTTCGTCGTTCCGTTCCAGCTTCGATTTCTTCCTTATGAGCCTCATTCAATTTAATCGCAGTTTTTAGGATGGTATCCTTAGTAGCTTTGACTTGTTGAATCTTCTTGGCAAATACAGGATCAGCTTTACACTGACCACTCAGAATAGACATTAATGATAAATCGCTCATGTCTATATACATATATTACAGAGTCAATAAACGATTGACTTTTCCATTAAAATAAGTTATCATTCTGAACATATGAGTAAACAATCAAATCAAGTAAAAGAGTTCATCAAGGATATTATATCAATCTACAAACTCCACGGTATGAGCATTTCTCATGAAGATGTACAGGGTGCGTTTAAAATAATGGATCTTAGCCAAGAGAATATTGATTGGATGAAGGCAGCACAGGATTATGTTGATGAAAAGAAGGATAAAAAATGAAGTTATTAGAATTATTGGGAATATCCGAAAAGGAATTTCTTTCGAGATTGAATGAGATCGATGTAAAACCAGATGACCCGTCCATTCAGTTTGAATTGGACGTTGCTTATTTTAATATTAAGGATCTAAGATATAAATGCGAATTTACGAGATCCTTATCTGATGATAACAAATCTATATTAGAATTTAAATTTAAATTGATAAACAATCCAGATAAGCCCACACGAAATAACTTTGATACAGAACAACAATATCAGATAGCTCTACACAAAAGTCAAGTCGGAATAACTAAAACCGGAAATTCCTTTATGGTATTTAGTAAGGTTACGTCAGCACTAAGAAATTATTTAAATAAGAATAGTCCATCATATGTTACATTTGAAGGCGATGATGATCACAAAAAATTATATCAAACTCTCATAAAACGATTGAAGAATTATTTTCCAGATTATAAGAATTTAGATAAGAATCCCATTACAAAGAAACAACTTGGTGATGGGGAATTTTGGTTGGAGAAAGTTTCTAA
>JAPLWP010000062.1 GCA_026396535.1 Candidatus Magasanikiibacteriota bacterium
TTTCTTTTTCTGGTCTCAAGACGGCCGCTCTCTATTGGCTACGCGACCACAAATTGGCCGCGACCAATCCAAGCGCACTGGGAAAAATATTTTCTTGGCTACCAGGACAGCTCGGCATTTCTGCTGATCCAATTACCAGAGAAGATTTTTGTGCTAGCTTTGAGCAATCGATAGTAGATGTATTGGCTTACAAAACTCTCAAAGCCGTAGAAAAAATAAAACCAAAAACTCTGGTCCTGGCCGGAGGTGTCAGTGCCAATAAAAAACTGCGAGAATGTCTACAAAAAAATATTACCGACAATTTTCCAGAAACAAAATTCCTCTGCCCTGAATTAAAATACTGCATGGACAACGGCGCGATGATTGCTGTCGCTGGATATTACCAAACGAAAAAAAATAATTATACTAAGTGGGAAGATATCAAAGCAGATCCCAATTGGCATTTGAAAGATTAAAAAAACACCATTGCTGGTGTTTTTTTATTTTATTCTCCTAATAATTTCTTCACCACTCGCTTCAATTCTTCCTGCGAATAGTAGTCTACCACTATCGTACCTCTATCTCCTTTTTGAGTAATATTTACTTTTGTTCCAAATTCCGCGCGTAATTTATCTTCTAAAAATAACAGGTTGGCATCTTTACGAATCGGACGGTGATTCAAAACTTTTTGCTTATTGGCTTCACGCTCAATTTCACGCACGGTAATTTTCTCGCCCATCATGGAAGCCAGCATATCCAGCTGCTCCTGTGGCGTAGAGAGCGACAATAGCGCGCGTGCCTGACCGGAATTGATCTTTCTATCTACCAGAGCGGCTTGCACTTCTACCGGCAAATCTAGCAGACGTACAGCATTGGCCACAGCCGGGCGACTCTTGCCTACTTTGTCGGCTACTTGCTGCTGAGTGAGATCAAATTCTTCCATTAATCTTTTATAGGCAAACGCTTCTTCGATAGGATCCAAATCTTGGCGTTGGATATTTTCAATCAAAGAAATTTCTACTTTTTGTTGATCTGCCAATTTTTTTATTAAAGCCGGGATTGTAGTCATGCCCGCAATATGAGATGCGCGCCAACGGCGTTCACCTGCTACTAATTCATAGCCACCATCATTTTTTTCTACTACCAAAATCGGCTGAAGCACGCCATGTTCTTTGATGGATGCAGCCAACTGATTTAATTCATCTTGATCAAAATTTTTACGAGGCTGATTTGGATCGGCTGTCACTTTGCTCAGCGGGACAAACCAAACTTTGCCCTCATCAGCAATCACAGTACTTAAATTATTTTTTCCAGTTGGCGTGATAAGCGCCCCGAGTCCTCGTCCTAATGACATATTATTTATTTTCAAAAATATCTAAAATTTCGCGGGTCAAACGTTCATACGCTTTGGCCCCTTTGCCTTTTGGTTCATAGTGAAAAATACTTTTACCGTAGCTTGGTGCTTCAGCCAGTCGGACAGTACGAGGAATTACCGAACGGAAAATATTATTTGGAAAAAATTTATATAATTCGTTCATAACTTCTTCGGATAATTTATTGCGACTATCAAACATAGTAAGAATAGCACCCAATACATTTAATTCCGGTTTGATATTTTCACGCAACAATTCCACAGTTTTCAAAAGCTGTTCCAAACCTTCAAGAGCATAATACTCTGCCTGCACTGGAATCAAAATATAATCTGCAGCTACCAAACCATTCAAAGTCAAAATACCAAGTGATGGCGGACAATCAATAATAACATAATCATAAGCATGACGTACTTCGGCCAACAGATCAGAAAGCTTACGTTCACGATTTTCCACACTCACCAGCTCTACATTCGCACCAGCCAAATCAGGTGTCGCTGGCACTACTCGCAATCCAGCATGTAAAGTATTGGCCACGACGTCGTGGGCACGAGCCTGACCTACCAAAGCATGGTACAAACCCCGCTCCAATTCACGGTATTTTATCCCCAAGCCAGAAGTAGCATTACCCTGAGGATCCAAATCTACAAGTAACACAAATTTACCAGCCTCAGCGAGGCCAGCAGCGAGATTTACAGCGGTAGTGGTCTTACCCACCCCACCCTTTTGGTTAACTACAGAAATTATAACAGACA
>JAPLWP010000087.1 GCA_026396535.1 Candidatus Magasanikiibacteriota bacterium
CTGGTTTCCATGGCGTCCCAAAATTCCAGTTTTTGATCAACAATTAGAGGAATCGTAAAAAGATAAAGTACAGAGATAATTAGCCCTGGAATAATAAACAAAATAAAGCCAAAAAAACTTAAAAACCCGACGATTACTGAAACAATCAAAAGTGGAATATAATAGGAAAAACCTCTAAGCAGGTTTTTCAGGTCGATAAAATTTTGGCGAATACATTGTAAGGTAATGATAAATAGCGCACCAAAAAATGGCGGCATAATAAACAACATGAACGGACCCAGTTTTTGGGCAACTAGACCAATCAAAATATAGATGGCGTACATACCAGTAAAATTTTGCCAATTATCTTTATATAAGGTCCAACCGTCTTTAAGGTGTTTTTCGATGTTTAGCATTTACTCATTAGTTTTACCAAAATAGCCTTTTGCACATGGAGTCGATTTTCGGCTTGATCAAAGACAATTGATTGAGCTGAATCGATAACTTCGTCGGTAATTTCTAGCCCCCGATGCGCTGGCAAGCAGTGCATTACATAGGCGGTGGGTTTTGCTAAATCTAGGAGTTTACGATTAAGTTGAAACTTGGCAAAAACTTTAGCGCGTTCTGCGGCTTCGTCTTCTTGCCCCATACTGGCCCACGTGTCAGTGTAAACCACGTCAGCATCAGCCACAGCCTTTTGGAGGTCTTTATGAATAGTGACGGTGGGCGAAACGCGAAGTAGCTCAGCCTCGGGTTGATAGCCACGTGGCGAGGCAATATGTAAATTAAAATTCATCAAAGCAGCTAAATTTATTAATGATCTTGCGACATTATTGCCATCACCAATATAGGTGAATTTCATTTTGGCACAATCTATGGCTTTTTCTTTGATGGTAAACAAGTCTGTCAGTGCTTGACAGGGGTGAGAGCTGTCGGTTAGCCCATTGATAACCGGAATACTGGCATGTTTTGCCAACTCTTCCACTTGCTCTTGATCAAAGGTACGGATCATTATGGCATCAACAAAGCGTGATAGGGTACGAGCAATGTCTGGGATCGATTCGCGTTTGCCAAATTCAGCATCTTGCTCAGTCATTTTAATTGTGTGACCTCCAAGTTGAAACATGGCCACATCAAAAGATATTCTGGTACGAATCGAAGGTTTGTGAAAAATCATAGCCAAAGTTTTACCGGCTAAGAGTTGTTTAGTTTGACCTTGATTTTGTTGGGTTTTTAATTCAGAGGCAAGGTTAAAGATGCTTTCCACATCAGTGCTGGTCATGTCTTGGATACAAAGAAAATCTTTTTTCATGATGATTAAATCTTTACATACATAACTTTTTCGGCTTCATTTAACTCTTCAATAGTATTGATTCCTGCTATTTCTTCAGGATTATTTGTTTTTAATGCTTTTATGTTCTGGCCTGCGCTGCGGAGTATTTCTAAAGTGTCGGTGAGGTAATATTCATGTTGATCGTTGTTGGTAGTGAGCTTTTGTAAAGCAAATAACAGATAAGCAATATCAAAACAATAAACCCCTGAATTAATTTCTAGGATTAATTGCTCGTCAGGGGTGCAATCACGAAATTCTCTAATGGCTATAACTTCATCATCTGCACGAATAATGCGGCCATAATGTTTAGGG
>JAPLWP010000031.1 GCA_026396535.1 Candidatus Magasanikiibacteriota bacterium
CAGCTGTACTTGCATAGTTATGTGAATCAGTATGAGCTGTTCCAGGCAAGATAAGAGATCCACCACCTAATGTAAAAATTCTGATTTTATTGCGTTCAGTCCGGGCAAGCCGAACTAACGCATGTTCTGCAATAATCGCCCCTTGACTATGTGCGAAAACGACTATCGGGATTTCATATCCATCTCTTTTGGACTCTTCTATCAAATATCGAAAATATTTCTCAGCCAGAAGAACAACCGGAGTATCTATATTGAGTTTCAATACACCGCAATGGAAAAAATCAGGGACGTAAATAGTGGTATCATTTGGGAAAGAAAAAACAATCTCGTTTCCTGTTGCCTTTACAATTAAGCTTGTTGAGGCAACTCCCTTCTCCCTATTATTACTGATTCCATTAATAAATCCCCAAACACAGGTAAGCGTCTAATAAACCCATCTTTTTAGATTTTGCTTTTTAGGGCATTCTTTGTTTTTTTTAACTAAGGAGTATCTATATGCCAAAAGCAAGTTCCCCCGAAACAATAGCAAAGTGGGAAACCACTATACGCAAGCAACAAGCTAGCGGCATGTCTGTTAATCATTGGTGCCGGGAGCATCAAGTTGTAGCTTCAGTTTTTCATTATTGGAAAGGTAAGCTTTGTTTAGAGCCCAGATTGACCAAATCTCATTTTACAGAATTATCTGATCTCGGGCAGACTAATATTGTATTGGAGTGTGAGGGGATTCGTATTTGTTTGGGTAGAGATTTTGATCCAGTGGCCCTCAAGCAATGTCTGATATTGCTCCAGGAGGTTAAATGTTAGCTTTACCTGGAAATGCTCGCCTATTTCTTTGTAGAACCCCAATGAATATGCGAAAAAGTTTTGAGGGACTTAGTGCAACTGTGGAGCAGTTATTTCCGGGAGAGCTTTTGTCGGGGGCTTTATTCATTTTTTTGAACAAGAATAAGGATCATTTGAAAGTTCTATTTTGGGATCAGGATGGTTTTGTCGTCTATTTTAAGAGATTAGAAAAAGGGACCTTTTTGTGGGAATGGGGTAGCTCTGCTATTTTAGACCGAAGAGCATTTTTTATGCTCTTGGAAGGGATCACGCCAAAGCGTTTGCAGCCTCGTTTTTCCTTACAAAAGCAGTAGCTTTTATTCATCATTTTTGGTACAATTTTCCTATGCAAATCGTTGATAATCCAGTGTTAGATCAATTAACTGATGAGAATTCTGATCTCAAAACGAAGCTGGTTGAACGCGACGAAAAAATTGCTCATCTCAATGAACAAATCGCCTGGTTTAAGCGGCAAATTTTCGGAAAACGCTCTGAAAGAGTGGTATCTGATTTAAATGCGTTTCAGATGTTGCTCGAGGGCTTTGAAAATCCTGATGCTCCGAAAGAGCCAGAAAAAAAGGATATCCCAGGACATAAACGAAAAAAACCAAATCGTAATGGCCAAGATGCTATTACTCTTCCTGCGGACTTACCTGTAGAGACGACCATTTTAGATATCCCTGAAGAAGAGAAAATATGTAAGGAGAGCGGTGAACCGCTTGTACAGATTGGCATAGAAGTGACTCATAAATTGGCTCACAAGCCTGGCAGTTATTATGTTAAAGAGATCATTCGCCCTAAATATGCACATCCTCAAAAAGAGGAATTTGGCGTTGTCTACGCAGAGTTACCTGATAGTATCATTCCTAAATGCCGTGCGGATGAAAGCCTTCTTGCAGAAATTATCACAAGAAAATTTGCTGATCATCTTCCCCTTTATCGTATTGCAGAAATTATGGGCCGGGAAAAAATTAAAATTAGCCGAAAGTTGCTCTCACAATGGGTTGTTCGTGTCGGAATGACTCTCAAGCCACTCTATGATGAGATGACCAAGCAAATTTTAGCGAGCAAAAATGTCTTTATCGATGAAACTCCAGTAAAATTGCAAGACCAAGTGAAATGCAAACAAGCCTATATATGGGTCATGGTCGGAGGTAATGAAGCCGATCCGCCGTATAGAGTGTACGATTTTCGAGAAGATCGCGGTCATGATAATGTCATTGACATGCTAAAGGGTTATCAAGGTGTCTTACATTCAGACAAATATGCTGCTTATGAAAATTTAGCTAAGCGTAAGATCATCACTTGGTGTCCTTGTTGGAGTCACATTCGCCGATATTTTTTTGATGCGGAGGCAGGAGATCCTATTTTTCGTAAATGGGTGCTCCGAAAAATCCGTTACTTATTTATGCTTGAAAGAGTTGCTTGGGCAAGATCTCCAGAAGAACGCCTGAAAATTCGGCAAGAAAAAGAAGTGCCGATTATCAATGAGTTGACCCAAAAAATCAAAGCCAAGCTTCTAGATAACACTATTTTACCAAAATCCAAATTACGAGTGGCAATTGGATATTTTTGTGGACTCATTCCCTATCTTAAAAATTATACCGAGTATGCATTTGCCAGATTGGACAATAATGTAGCAGAAAGGGCAGTCCGTCCTCTTGCAATTGGACGTAAAAATTGGCTCTTTTTTGGCAGTCCCGATGGTGGTGAAGCCGGAGCAATTTTATTCTCATTAGTCCAAACATGTCGAAATCTTGGAATTAATCCCCGAGAATATTTGGAAGACCTCTTCCGCAGGTTCATGGAGCACCCAATGAAAAATCTCCCTGAATTACTGCCAGACCAGTGGCTTGCTCGCAAAAAGCAACCGAGTATCTAATCCATTGTCAAGATGGGATCATTAAACGCTTACTAGAAGTCTAGGTAAATTGATTGCTATACTGATAATGGTTGCTACAAGAATATTGATTTCTATTGCCACACCAATGAAGGGAGCAAGTACAAGTAAAGCTACATTAACAACAGTCATAACAACAACTAATTTTAGAGCAAATTTTGCAAATGGGCTAGCAGCT
>JAPLWP010000055.1 GCA_026396535.1 Candidatus Magasanikiibacteriota bacterium
AAAAAAACGAAAATATTTTGATTTGCAAAGGCGCGTTTGAAGAAATTATGGCTGCCTCCACTCATATCCAGATCGGGGATAAAATCACCGCTTTATCCAAAAATAAAAATCGTATTAAAAAAGATATTGAGGAAGAACTCAACGGTGAAGGCTTCCGTGTCGTAGCTATCGGCTATAAAAAAGAAACCAGTGCCAAACACCACTACTCAACGGCCGATGAATCCGACCTAATTCTAATAGGTTTTTTGGCCTTTCTAGATCCGCCCAAAGCCTCGGCCAAAGAAACTATCGCCAACCTAGAAAAAAATGGTATTCGTATTATGGTTCTGACCGGTGACAATGAACTGGTAAGTAAAAAAATTTGCTCTCAAGTAGGACTCGAAACTGAAAATATATTATTAGGTAGTGATATTGAAAAAATGAACGAACAGCAACTAGCGCAAGCAGTGACCAAAACTCAAATATTTGCCAAGCTAACTCCTCTACACAAAGAAAAAATCGTCCAAGCTCTACGCAGCCTAGGACACTGCGTGGGCTTTATGGGAGATGGTATCAACGATGCTCCGGCCTTGCGTGCGGCTGATATTGGCATCTCGGTAGATTCAGCCGCTGATATTGCGAAAGAATCTTCCGATATTATCTTGCTAGAAAAAAGCTTGGCTGTACTTCAAGATGGTGTAATAGAAGGCCGAAAGATATTTGCCAATATTATAAAATATATTGAAATGGCCGCTAGCTCCAATTTTGGTAATATGTTTAGTGTAGTTGGCGCTAGTATTTTCTTACCATTTTTACCAATGCTGCCAATTCAAATTTTGACCAATAATTTACTCTACGATATTTCTCAGACTTCTATCCCGACTGACAGCGTCGATCCAGAATTTCTTACGAAGCCGCGCCGCTGGGATATTAGTTTAATAAAAAAATTCGTTTTGTTTTTTGGTCCAATTTCTTCCATCTTTGACTTTGCCACTTACGCTGTAATGTGGTATATATTCAAAGCCTACGCCAATCCTTCTTTATTTCAGACAGGATGGTTTGTAGAGTCACTAGTATCACAGACTTTGATTATCTATATCATTCGTACCAATAAAATCCCCTTCATCCAAAGCTGGCCATCCAAGACTCTCTTGGTAGCCACCGTAGCAATTGCTTTAGTGGGATGCTATTTACCTTTCTCTCCGCTAGCTAGCATATTGAAATTCACTCCTTTGCCTTCTTTATATTGGATACTGTTGGCTCTAATGGTAGTAATTTATTTCATTGTTACCCAAACCTTAAAAAACTGGTTTAACCACCGTTATCAACACCAATAATTTATGCCCGAAAAAACAAAAGCTGACATTCTGATTCTAGGAGCTGGTATTGGAGGATACGCCGCTTTTAAAAATCTAGCCAAAGAGCTCAAAGAAAATAATATTGATAAAAAGATTACTCTCATAGACGCCAATAATTATTTTACCTTTACTCCTCTTTTGCATGAAGTCGCCTCGGGATCTATTGAACCAGGACACGCCACCATTCCTTTGCAAGAATTGGTATATGGCACTTCTCATCAATATATTAAAACAACGGTAGAAAAAATCTTCCCTGAAAAAAATAAAGTCCAAACTTCAATTGGCGATATTGAATATGAATATTGTGTCATTGCCGTAGGAAGCGGTGTGAATTATTACGGTATCAAAGGAGCGGCGGAATTTTCTTATTCCGTGCGCACTCTGCGCAGCGCTATGCAGCTACGCAGCTCAATTATAAAAAAATTGGAATCTTGTGACAGAGAATTAGATATTAATGTTGTGGGTGGTGGTTTTACCGGTATAGAGGTAGCCGGCCAAGTAGCTTCATTGGCTCAACACGATATCAAAAAATTATATCCAAAAACAAAAATTAATATTAGTATTATTCAGGCCACTGACAAACTCGCTCCTCAGCTGCCTCCCAAGGCTCAAGAAAAAATCATTGCTCAATTAAATAAATTAAAAATAAAAATTTTATTCAATGCCAAAGTGACTGAAGTAAAAGCTTCTGAAATTTTACTGGGCAAAGAAACTATTAATAGTGATTTTACTATCTGGTGTGCTGGTGTAGAAAATTTGGCTGGATATATGATGGATGCTTCATATTGCGAACGCGATCGTATCCCGGTAAATAATTTTCTTCAACATAAAATGTATGCCAACCTATACGGAGTGGGTGACATTGCATGTGGCAGCAACAAAGACGAAACTACCACTTACCCTCAAATTGGCGAAGTGGCGGAAAGCCAAGGCCTGTATGTAGGCCAACACTTGGCTTATACTTTGATGAAAAAAACTTTACCTCCTTTTCATTTCCGATCCCAAGGCACACTAATGCCCATTGGCGATAACTATGGTATTATAGTTTTTCCAAATGGTTTTGTATTGAGTGGCTTTATCGCCTGGTGGATACGTCGCACTGTCTACATAATCTTTGTTCCAGGATTCTTGCGCAAATTAAAAATTATCTTGGACTGGACCCTGAACTTATTTGGCTTTCGATACACCGTAGATATTAGCGGAGATTAGTGATAAAAAAACACCTCGGGAAAATCCGAGGTGTTTTTTTATTTTTGAAATAATGACTAACTATCTTTTCTTTCTTTTAAAATGAAGATATAAAACCACACTAACCAGAGAAGCAAAGAAGCACCACACTGAAACAAAATTCTTTAGGTAAACCCACAAACAGAGTGCAGCCAAAAATCCTGCCAACAAGCCAAACAAATTAACGGCTTTCTTACTCGACATCACCAAAGCCCCCACTGTCACCACAGCATACAGTGAACACAGGACTGCGTTTAGCGGCCAACTCAAAGGATTGCTATAAAACACACATTTGTTTACCAATATAGCTGGTGAAAAATTCCACAAGAAATTGCCATATAAATACAATCCCAACGCTACTCCAAAAATTGAAAACACCAATAAAACATTTTTTCTTCCTTTATCTTTTTCTAGAAAATAACAAACTACTGGAATATAAGCCGGCCACCAAAAAAGCGCAAAAAATAAAAACAGACAAGTAAGAATTACTACGACCGTAGCATTTTTGCCCATACTCACCCAAAGCCAGCCTTCGATAAATTGTTGAATCGCAAACACAAAAGGAACGGCCGCTAGAAGCAACTCGTTATTTTTCTTGGCTTTTTTAATTGTAGAAACCCCCACCACACCCAAAATGGCACTGGCAGCAAAACTGGCCGACGCGGAAAAACACATATTCTATTTTTTATTTGAATAAAAAGTAGCGGCCAAGAAAGTAGTGAGCGGTACCGCCACGACTAAAACCGCACTACCCACTAAGGTGCGCACAATTTCTTCCGCCATAAAATTACTATTTACAACAATCCAGACCGGTTGTAATTTTTGACTATTATAAAGCAAGAGCAAAGGAAACGATGCGCCCACATAAGCCAAAACCAACGTATTTACCAGCGAAGTAATATGCTCACGACCTACCGACAAACCGCGTGTATACAAATCAGTAAATTTCAAATTACTATTGGCCAGATGAATTTCTTCTACCGCGGCGGCTTGGCCGGTAGTGACATCGTCTAGCACACCCAGTACACCCAAAATTATTCCACCCAGCAATATTCCGCGTAAATTAAGAGCCGCACTTCCAAATTGTAAATAAAAAGCTTCCTCCGTACCAGCGCCAGATAATTTAGCAAAATGTACAAAAATGAAATCTACTCCCACAGCCAAAGCTAGAGCAAAAATACTACTTACCACCGCAATACTAGTTCTTTTATTAAATCCATGTGACAAATAAAGAGAAACTAAAACAATCGCAAACGATCCCACTAAACACACTTTCAAAGGATCGCCCCCATTTAAAATATGCGGGATAATAAAATAGAAAATAATCAATATACTAAATACTAACCCAAGGATGGCAGTGACACCACGACGGCCGCCAAAATATATAGCTAAAGCAAAAAATACTAATGTCAAATACCCTAAAGACGGCAAACGATATTTATCTACTATATAATAAACATCGCGAATAGCCCCTTGCGTCCTAGGTGGATGCGCCAAAATTACCGTTTCCCCTTCAGATACTTTTTGATAAGCAGCAATTGCAA
>JAPLWP010000060.1 GCA_026396535.1 Candidatus Magasanikiibacteriota bacterium
GGCGAAAAAGATATTGTTTCCTTGGCGTCGGACAAAGTTAAATTACCAAAATTAACTGACAAGGATAAATCTATTAAATTCCTCAAATTTGAACAAGTTGAAAAATTATTCGACATGCCGGATCTATCTGAAATTAGCGGGCTACGCGACAGAGCTATCATCGAAGTACTATTCTCTACTGGGATGCGCGTATCGGAACTAACGTCGCTTAATATAAGGCTCTTTGATATTCAGTCAATTATAAACGGCAAAACTACTGAATTGGAATTACATATTTCCGGTAAAGGCGGCTCTACTCGTACGGTTTATTTTGCCAATAGAGCTCTCAAATGGCTTGGTGCATACCTCAAAACCCGTAAAGACTTATTCCCTCCCCTATTTATCAACTACAAAAAAGGCGATGATGATAACGGACACCGCCTCACACCTCGATCCGTAGAAAGATTGGTAAGAAAATATACCGCTATGGCTGGACTGCCGGTAGATGCTACTCCTCATACTCTACGCCACAGCTTTGCCACCGATCTACTACAAAAAGGCGCTGATATGCGCTCGGTACAAGAATTATTGGGACATAAAAATATTGTGACCACTCAAATCTATACTCACGTTACCAATCCACAACTGCGCGATATTCATAAAAAATTTCATAGTGGTGATAAATAAAAAATATCCCGATTTATTTCGGGATATTTTATTTGGTTGTTCTTCAGACCTCACTTCACTAATATTTACTTTAAAAAATAACTATTAGGGAACGGTGAGGTCTGCGCGTAGCAAACCTCCTACCCGCCCTTTTCTGAAAAAACGCCGACATCAGCGCTTTTTCTTCGATCCACCCCCAGATGGTGAGGGAGGATCGTTCACCGGCACCAGACGCGGCTTCCAGCTATTGGGAGCAATGGGGCCACAAAGACCTTCACGACGCTTGGACATGGGCATTTTCCTTGGCTTGGCATAAGTTTTGACATCACAGAACAACCTTAAAAATAATAACTCAAAATTTCTTAAAAGTCAAGAAAACAGCCCTTATTTAGGCTGTTTTCTTTGAAATTTATTTTTAGATAGCGCTGATAATTATCAAATCCAGCATTTTTGGAAAACTAATCCCCGCTTTACCGGCTGCTTCTGGGAGCAAACTCGTACCTGTCATTCCAGGAATTGTATTGGTTTCAATAATATAAACCTGCCCATCGTCACCCAAGAAAAAATCACTGCGACTCATTCCAGTACATCCTAGCGCTTTGTGAGCAGTCAGAGCTAGCTCCCGCATCATTTTATTTACATCTTCAGGAAAATCCGCCGGACAAATATGTTTGGATCCACCTGGAGAATATTTTGATTTATAATCATAAAATTTTCCAACTTGGGGTAATATATGAGTCGGCGGCAAAGCAAACGCTTCTCCTTTTTTCTCAAGCACTCCACAAGTAGCTTCTTGGCCTTTGATAAATTTCTGTGCCATGAGCCAAGGGAATTTTTTAATGGTTTTATTTACTGCCTGCTTTAAATCATCTTCAGTTTTTATAATACTTACCCCGACAGCCGACCCCTGATCTACTGGCTTCACCACACACGGATAGCCCACACTAGTATTGATAGCGGCTAAAACTTCTTTCGTACTGTTCTTCCAATTTTTGGCAGTAATATCAATAAACGGTGGATGCGGCAAATGCCAAGAATAATAAGTAAGACCGGCATATACTTTATTCATACACAGCGCGCTACTGAGAGTATTTGGACCAGTATACTTTATTCCTAGAGCCTCAAACATGCCTTGCACTGTACCATCCTCCC
>JAPLWP010000037.1 GCA_026396535.1 Candidatus Magasanikiibacteriota bacterium
GTTATAAGCTTTCCCGGTATTTTTTTCAAAAAAACTTACAAATCCATTGAGCCAAATAGTGGAAAAGAAAAGATCCGCATTGGGAATATCTTCTCCCAGCATCCACGGATCATCGTTATTAAAATTTTTTAATTTCATAGATTATGAAGAAAGTTTTTTAACAATGCCATTTTCAGCGTCCACCTCTACCATATCACCATCTTTTAATACTTCGGTAGCTATTTTGGTTGCAATAATACATGGCTTTTTTAATTCTCTGGCCACAATGGCAGCGTGACATAGCATTCCACCTTCATCAGTAATAAAAGCAGATGCCTTTTTCATTATAGGTAAATATGCGGGTTCGGTCATAGAGGCTACCAAAACTTCTCCTTCTTTAAATTTAGACATATCAGACAAACTTCTAATAATTCTAACCGACCCACTAACTTTACCTATAAAGGCAACAACTCCTTTAAATTCTTGTATAACACTATCTACTTTTTTATCTAATTTTTTTAAATCTATTTGTTCCTGAGCTTTACTTTCGGCAAAAAATTCTAATCCACCTACAGGATACTGCCTAATATAAAAAAGTTTTTTTCTGTCCCTCAGGTCCGCTGGAGAAGGTAAATCTTTATTTTTCTCTACAAAATCTACCAATTCAGTACAAACTAAATATCGTAGCTCCTCGGCTGAATAATTTTTTAAATAATTTTTTGACAACCAGTCTAAATACTTTGGCATAAATACCATTTCTCCGTTCTTATATACCGGTTCTTCTTTTTTTCTAGTTTTCTCAGCCCAAGTCAAAAAATCTTGTTGTTTATCGAGTGGCAATTCGTCTATTACATCTATACAATCCATGGATGCAACAGCGGTATTAATTAATAATTTATAATAATTAAAAAATTTAATTATAGTTTCTAAACTAAAATTATTATCTTCAATAAAATTTAAATATTTATCTGCTAAATCTGAAAATTTATTATATTCATATTCTAAATCCACTTTTCCTTCTGAAACTCTTTTTAAAAATTGTCTTGCGGCGCCCAATCTTTCTTCTGGAATTTCACAATGATAAAAAAATCCATCCTTTACCATGGAAATAATTTCGTAGGAGCCTCCGTAAAAATCAACAAACCCCTTACTTACAATGGGCTGAAAAACAGCGGTAGCGCCCACTACAGTATATTCTCTTAAATGTTTTTCGTACTTTGACATGGTAAAAAATAAATACCCTATAAGTATAGGGTATTTATGAGCTATTCGTCAATTTTATCCACTTGTCCTGATTTCAGAGTTTTGGGTGTGTGGTCTACAGGTTTTTTTGGTTCTACAGTATTAATTTCCGGCATCGCATATACGCGCACTGGCTTTTCTTCTACTGCAGGTGCTATTGAATCTGGTTTTTTATTTTCTTCCACGGATATTAGTGCGGGAGCAGAAACCGATTGTGGTTTTTCGATTGGTTGTGGAGGATTCTGAGGAGCCGGCGGATTCTGTCTTGGCGCATTTGATTGTAGGGCGCTCAGAGATATTCCTTTTTGTTGTGTGTCCACTATCGCTACCGGGCTACCATTCTGAGGATTACCAAAGCCTTGTCCGCCTTGTCCTCCTTTTTTTCTTTTACGTTTTCTTTTGCCACTACCTGGCTGACCAGGTTGTCCTGGTTGGCCGGCAGGACGAGATTGCATCTGACTACCAGATGATGGCTGACTATTCATTACAGGACGCACTACTGCCGAAGTATGATTTACAGTTGGAACTACTTTTGGAGCAGGGTTGGCAGGAGCAGTAGGAGCAGGAGCGGCCGGAAGTACATTTATATTATTTTCTATCACTACTATATTTGGCATTGGCTCAGCTACTGGAGCGGGCGTCGGTGCAGTAGGTGCTGAAGTCGGCATTGGCGCTGGTTTTGGCTCGGCCGGTTTTGGAGCTGGTGCACTTGGTGGCGGAGTTGGCTTGGCAGCGGCTGGTGGCGGAGTTTTTGCAGGTGGTATTGAATCTGGTTTTTTATCTTTAGGAAATTCGGCAAACATAGCGTCCTCATCATCTACTTCTAGCTGAGCCGCCTCATCTCCGGGAATAATTACCATACCACTCCAGCGTGCAATTTTATCTTCGATCTTTTCTCTGTTCACGGCGTAGCGTTCACGCGATACACGCACTACTTTTTCCATACTACCGGTCGCCTGAGCAATCGGAGCCATAGTGAGGGCGCTAAATGGACGACTAGCCACACCATCGATCATTAATTTCAAATAAATATGAAACTTTGGCAAATTGATCAAATCTTCTTCCACAAAAGTAGGAATAAATTCTTTGGCCAAAATTTCTGCATCACTAGATCCCACACGAAAAGTCACGATCGTACCAACGTTACCGATAACCGCAGCGAGCACTTCTTCTTCCAACTGTTCCATATACTGATGCGCCATCGTGAGGTCCAGGCGATATTTACGAGCTTCGGATAAAATGTTGGCAAAAGATTCAGTCGCAAAGTTTTGGAACTCATCTACATACAAAAAGAAATCTTTACGCTCAGCTTCAGGCGTATCTACACGCTCCATGGCGGAAAGCTGAATTTTGGTGATAAGCATACCACCGAGCAATCTGGAATTGTCTTCACCAATTCTACCTTTAGACAAGTTCATGATGAAAATCTTTTTTTCATCCATGATCTCGCGAATATTAATACGTGATTTTACCTGGGCTACGATATTACGAATTACCGAGGCAGATAAAAATTGACCAATTTTATTTTGGATAGGCGCTACGGCTTCTTGTTTATATTTATCATTATACGAAGCAAACTCTGTCTGCCAAAAAGCTTTTACTACTGGATCCTGAGTATTATTCACTACGCGGCGACGATATTCTTCGTCGGCGAGCAATCTATTGATACCCAAAAGTGTGGTGCCTGGAAAATCCAAAAGCGCCAAAATAGTATTGTTTAAAATATATTCCATTCTCGA
>JAPLWP010000098.1 GCA_026396535.1 Candidatus Magasanikiibacteriota bacterium
TTCTTTTTCACGCGCTACACAAGTATCCAAATTTCCAAACTGCGCAGAAATAGTAAGATCATCGCTGAAGCCATTTAGGAAAGGTGTTTGCACTGCAGTCATCGCTTTGTCCATGCCTTTGGTGGAACGATGCGAAGCGGACACGCGGAATTTCATATACTGTCTGTATAAACGCTCACGAATTCTAGCCCACTCTACCACATTGGTGAGTTTGGCTTTATCGACAGATAGATCAAACAAAATATCCTGAATTTTCTCAGATTGTTTGATAGCGGATAACAATAATTCAGTCACGCTGACATATTCCTGATGCGCCTCGTAGGCTTCTTCATAAGCCAAAAACAAGGCTTGCTGAAATTCACCAGAGATCAAAGGCATAGTAAGCGAATCTACTTTGGTATTTTGTAGTGGCACTGCACCTAGCACATTCTCCAAAGTTTTTTGTAGTGATCCCGAAGACATCCCCAAACGCACAAAAACATTACTAATACGATTGGAAGAAAGCAACGCATAAAAAAGATGCTCCGCAGTTACGGCACCCTTACCGCTTCTGTCCGCTACTAAATATGCTTCACCTAGTACAGCGAGAGCTTCATCCGTAAAAGTATCCGCAATATTTAATCTCTTTTTTGATTTTATTTTTTTCACTTGAGCCCAATCTGAAATTTCCATTTTTTCTTCCGCTGCGCTGTCTTGTTGATTATAATGAAAATGCTCTACCTGATCTTTTTTAATTCTCTCTACAATCACGCGATACCATAGATATAATAAAATTAAAGCACCCAGGTAAACCAAAAAACCGACAATACCTTTGAGATTAGAGAAAAATGAAATCCAAAAATTTAAATTAAAAAGATTGGCCAAGAAACTTTTGTCTCTGGCTAATATATAAGCGGACCAGCCCCAGGCATTGAGCCACAAAATTAGAGAGGTAAAAAACCTTACTTTATTAAAAACTCTTCGTCCTTTGGCCAAATTCAGATGATAGCGAGTAAGCGGATAGCTCCAAAACAACCAATGGCCGCGAATAAAATGACCAGAAGACATACCGTGACATTTGCCGCATTTGCTCAACCCAATAAATCCAATAGATTTACAGGTATCGCAAGTGAAAATTTTTATTGGCTCTTGTTTGGGGAATAACAACATACTAACGCTTAAACGACATAAATAAACCGCCAAAAACAATTATTGGTAAAATTAGCCAGACACAAAACAAACCAAGACATACCACTGCCCACACCATGAGCGCCAAACTGCGGAAGAAAAATTGCACCAGACGCATGAAGAAACTAATAATTCTCCCTTGCCAATCATACTGACCAAACATCGGTACCAATAAATTTTTCAGCCACAAAAACGGAGCCAACATTTGATTGCCTTCCATAAAAAATTGGCCACACCATTTGGCTGAATGTACTACCCCGGCTGTGTACCACCACAATGGAAAATAAAAAAGATCCAAGATGGCGTCAAAAAAAATACGTTGAAATACTAGGAGCCACATAAAAATTGTTTGGGTTTATTATAGCATAAAAATGACAAAACAAAAAATCCCCGACTGAATCGAGGATTGATAAGTAAAAGTAATTAACGAGCGATGGCCACGGCACCAGCGGTAGTAAGGCGCTGTACTTTTCCGACAGCTACCAAATTTAAATCCGGCAAACGCTTTTCGATATTATTCATCGAACCGGCATCAGCAATTTTAATTTGCAAATCTTGTACTTGATTATCCATCTCACTCACCTGCTTTTCCAAATTATGAATTTCATAGCCACTAGCCGATACAGAATTTATCCGCACCATATAAGCACCAGATAAAAACACCACACTCAAGAGTAAAGTAGAGCGCATACCGCGTCCACTAATCCACGCTGGGACTTCGGTAGTGCGAACAGCGTTAATGAAATTATGATAATGAGCTTGAAGTTGGCGTTTGTAAGACATATTTTAAATTTTTTCAATTATTCTTAATTTAGCGCTACGACTACTAGGATTATTTTTTAATTCCTCGTCGCCAGCAACCAAAGGTTTTTTATTTATAATTTTTAAAATTCTGTTATTATTTTTTACAAAATACTGTTTGACAATACGGTCTTCCAAAGAATGAAAGGTAATAACCGCCAATCTACCACCGCTTTTGAGCACTGCTAACGCTTGAGGCAATGCTTGTCTTACTACCTCAAGCTCTTTGTTGACTGCAATGCGCAAGGCTTGGAATATCTGCGTGGCTGGATGAGCCCCACCCACCCACGGAATTTCTTTATCGGTTTTTAATTTTTTTCTGTAAACTTGTAAAACTGTTTCGGTTAATTCGGCACTAGTTTGAAAAGGTTTTTTTGATCGCTGTTCTATTATATTTTGCGCGATCTCGGCACTTAGTTTTTCTTCACCGTAAAACTTGAAAATATTTATAAGCTCAGCCAAAGTATATTGATTCAAAATGTCTGCGGCCGTCTCCCCTACATCAGTGCTATAGCGCATATCGAGCGGCTCATTACCATCAAAGCTAAATCCTCGATTGCGTTCTTTGAACTGCGGTGTGGACCAACCCAGATCCATCAAAATCGCGTCAGCATCCATAAAATCATTTTCAGCGGCAATCTTTTCTAAATTTGCAAAGTTGTCTCGGGCAAACACTACTTGCTTTTCAAATTTATAAAGATTATTTTTGGCTCGCAATAATGATTCCGGATCAGCATCGATGCCAAGTAATTTTCCTTTCGGACCAATCTTAGCCACCATTGCTTCGCTGTGTCCGGCATCACCCAATGTACAATCAATCACCAAATCATTATTTTCCAGATTCAGACCATCTATCACTTCATTCAATAACACAGGAATATGTCTCATATTTATACTCCTAGTTCAGCCATCTTCTCAGCGATATCATTGCTGTTGGATTCGGTCTGAGTTTTGTATACTTTCCATTTTTCTTCATCCCAAATTTCAGCGCGATTGTACAAACCGGCTAGCACTACATTTTTTTTCAAAGACGCGAACTCTCTTAAATATTCCGGCAAGACCACACGGCCTTGTTTATCGATTTCCACTTCCATCGCTCCGGCCAACATGAGACGGGCAAAGGCACGACTGTTGGATTGAGAAAATGGTAAAGCGGCTAATTTTTCGGCCAACTTGGCCCATTCGGTTTTGGTGTAGAGAAATAAACAATTGTCTAAGCCTCTCGTGACTACCGCACCCTTGTTTAGGGCAGCACGAAATTTAACTGGTATGGCCAATCTTCCTTTTTCATCCAAATTGTGGCCGTACTCACCGATGAACATAATTTTTTAATTCACCATTTCTCTCCACTACTATCCATTTTACACCACTTTGAAACATTGGTCAACACTTTTTACCAAATTAAACACACGTTTTTTTGGCTAAAACAAAACAAAAATCCCGACTTGCGTCGGGATTGTGGATAAAAATTTTTATATTTACTATTTTGGTCTATATATTCCTACCACCACGTCACTACCGTCATCACCCCAAATTGGATGACTGCCTATTCTCAAAAATTTAGAGGCATCTGCTTTCTCTACATAAGCAGCTTTACTAGCTTGATCGGCCCACCCCATAAACATGGCGGAGTGCGCAGCATCGCATGAAGCGTTCCAATTTATTACAATGTAATAATCACCAGCCTGCATATCATTTACCCAATCAGGCGACCATTTACCGGTTGCTTGCAAAATACTTTTTAATTTATTCGCTGCCTCAATTTTATCAGCGATACATGGCTCTTTCCAACCAGGATTGCTTCCGCATTTACTACCACACCAAAGACCGTGTAATAAAGTACTGACTTTACCATATGGTGTAGTAAACCCAAGCGCATCATGGATAGTTTCTTTTTTAATATTACCAAAACTATTTCCCAAAAAATTACAAAAACCAAAACTATCTTTACTTTTCCCAAAAGCGTGTCCAGGGTCAGCGTTTTTCAAACAATTATCAGCTTTCGAGCCTCTAGTAGCAGCCAGGGCATACATATTAGTCGTGGCCACACCACAATTTTCATACTGAATCTTACACTTAGCGGTTAATTCAACGGCTTTTTGTATTCTATCACCAATAGAACCGGAAATTAAACTTGGATCGTTCATTACTTTGTCATGAAATTCTAGTCTTCTAGGCAGATTTTTCCATATATTACCAGCAGAACTACTACCTTCTTTTCCCTCTGCATAAAGTTCTTGATTGCTTAGGTTTATCGGACATCCCTCTCCTTTAAAAAATTTAAATTCATAAGGAGCTTTCGGATCTTGATTATCAGATTCTGTTAAAGTATTGTCACCAAAATCTATAACAGGCGTTGGTATAGGATCAATATACTGCACTCTTAAGGCTTGGAAGTTTACCAAAGCGGGATTGATAATACTAAGCATTGTATAAGAACCCCAACCGATAAATAATCCCACAATAATCTGACCAATTTTTTTAAAACCATCCGCCTTACCTTCACCGCCACTAACAACAATTTTTATACCAGTGACAATTATCATGACCGTCGCCACTATACTAATCACCACCAATCCTAATTTATAAACCGCTGATAAATATTCACCTATATAGGGAATATTAAGATAAGTTTTACCGTTTTCTTGAGTAATAGTACTAGAAGATAAATCACTAAATTTTACTCCCGGTATTTGAATACTTAGCCAAGGTTTTTTTATTTGTAAATCCGCTTTTAAATCT
>JAPLWP010000142.1 GCA_026396535.1 Candidatus Magasanikiibacteriota bacterium
CACATTCAGAATTTTGTAGTTCAATCACTTCGCCATCACGCCAGACCTGAACTTTTTCCATACAAGTGGCAATATTTTTGCCCATTGCGCCCGCATTGCCACGGACAGCGCCTCCGACAGTGCCCGGCACGCCTACGCCCCATTCGAGCCCTTCCAGACTGTGGGCCAAAGATAGATTGATTAAAGTACCAAAACCTACCCCCGCATCACAGGCAATTGTGGTGTCATCCACCATTTCTACTTTTTTGGTTTGAATACGTACAGTCACACCCTCGATATTGCGGTCGGGCATGAGTAAATTGCTGCCGCCGCCTAGAATGAAAAAATCTACCCCGTTATCCTTTAGATAATTGAGCAAATTCACGAGTTTTTCGGTTTCAATAACAGTCACTAAATATTGCGCCATTTCTCCCATCGCAAAAGTGGTCATTTTTTTGAACGAAACGTTCGTTTTTACGTCACCAAAATTTTGAAGTTCTTTGTACAGCTCATCCATAGAATAATTGCCAAAAAGCGGTTATTTTAGTATAATCTGCCTATATGTCATTTTCTCTCAAACAGCCAATAGTATATGTAGCCCGAGATTTGGAGCGTACACTCGGATTATCCCTAACTACCAAAGGCTATTATATTATCTCAAATTATACTCCTTTTGCCAATAGTTTATCCAAAGGGCGCAAAAATGTTTTATTGATAAAAAATAAGGAACTTTTGGATACTCGAGATTTGTTGTCTCACTCTAGTGCTCAGGAATTTATTCGCGCTTTGAAGAATCCGCAGATCTTGGTTTTTAAAAATACTCCGCTATTGGAAAAGATGTGCACTCAAAATGGATTTAAGTTGCTCAATCCTAGTGCCGAGCTTAGCAATCTAGTAGAAGAAAAAATTTCTCAGGTGCAGTGGCTTGGAAATCTAAAGAAATTTTTGCCAGCTCATGAAGTAAAAGCGGCCAAAGAAATAAAGTGGCAGAACAAGAAATTTATTTTGCAATTCAATCGCGCGCATACCGGGAGTGGGACAGTGTTGGTTGAAAGCGAATCCCAGCTCAAAGAAATTCAAAAAACTTTTCCAGATCGTCCGGTGCGTATCACCAAATATATAGAAGGAATGATGCTCACCAATAATAATGTGGTGTGTGGCAAGAATACTTTGTGCGGCAATATCAATGTGCAGATTACCGGAATCGCGCCTTTTACCAATAGAGAATTCGCAACTGTGGGTAATGATTGGGGATATGCTCATAAAATTTTAAACAGCAAACAAAAAAAAGAATACGAAAAAATAGCCAAAGCAGTAGGGGAGAAGCTCGGTCAAAACGGATGGCGCGGATTATTTGGTATTGACGTAATGCTCGAAATTAAAACCGGCAAATTATATCTGATAGAAATAAACGCTCGCCAACCGGCTAGTACGAGTTTTGAGTCGCAGCTACAGCAGAAAAAAAGTAAAACCGGTCTGACTACTTTTCAAGCTCATCTCTTAGCGCTACTTGGTGAAAAAAAATCGGGTGCGAAATTAACCTCTATCATCGATGGCGCGCAAATCACTCAAAAAGTAATGCCTTTAAAAAATAAAATTAGCGTCAAAAAAATATCCCAAAATATTGCCAAATTCTGCAAAGATAAATTTGCTGTGTTTTTATATGAAAATACTGAAATCGAATCGGATTGGATTCGTATGCAATCAAGTAAAGGAATTCTAAAAGATCAAAATACTTTAAATAAAATTGGAGAAAAATGCCGCGACCTGTCGCTTTCTATTTTAAAAAATTAGTTATGTTGTCTTCCAAAGCTCAGAAAATATTAAATGATTATTTCAATCTTCCTTTTGAAGGTTTGTCTGGCGTGCGCTGTCCTTATTTTAATAATTCCCGTCTCAAACAGCGCGCTCAATTGCGTGTGCTGGTGGGCAAAGGATTGCCTCAAGATATTATAGAGGAAGCTAAAATTATTTCAGTACAGTATCATGCCGGATTATTTGATAAATCTGGACATTGTTGCTTGCACAATGAGCATACTGGCGAAAAAGTGACTATCGATCAGATACGTAAATTTTTAATTGATAATAATCTTGGTATTGAGTGCTCTGGATTTGTAACTCAAATTTTACGCGCCCATTTTTTACAGACCAAAGAATTTGATCTGGTTCGTAATTTTCACGTAGTGTCACCGCGTCATTTTCTACGCTATTTTATTTCATTTTTGCGTCCAGTGGAGAATGTTGGTGTGAAACATTATGCTGATGATCGTAATACCAATAAAATTTCTTGGGATCAGGCTGGTTGTGGGGATGTGGTAGTGATGCTCGAAACCGGATCTAAAAATAATATTAACCACATTTTACTTATTACTGAAAAAACCAACGATACTATCAAATACGCTCATGCTCGTGCCTGGGATAGTGAAGGTAAGTATGGTCACGGTGTGTCGCTGGGAGAAATTCGCATTACCAATCCAAAAGGTTCACTGCTTGACCAACAGTGGATGGAGCAAGCCTTTGAAGGAGAAAAAAACGAAACTTTTATAGAAGCCAAACAAGCCAAAACTTTGCAAGTAAGAAGGATAAAATTTTAATCTCATGCCTTTTTACCTTACTTTGTTTCTTTTATTATTACTCATCGGATTTTGTTTTTCGCCATTATTTTTGGGCGTGCCATTTTTGCCCACACATCGTAAACAAGCCCGCAAGATGATGGACTTGGCGCAAATAAAACCAGGAATGAAAGTAATTGATTTAGGATCTGGTGCTGGCCGATTATTATTTATGGCCGCAGAGCGTGGAGCGATGGCAGTAGGATATGAGCTCAATCCATTTTTGGTGTTATGGACCAAACTCATGATTTTGCTCAAAGGCAAAAGGGGACAGGTGCAAGTTTTTTATAAATCAATTTATGATGCGGACATAGTGGACGTGGATGTGCTGATGATGTTTTTGTATCCGCCGCATATGAAAAAATTGGAAGCGAAAATATTTAATGAAGCTAAACAGGATGTGAAAATATTATCGTATGTTTTTCAATTTCATAATTATACCCCAGTAGCTAGCGAAGAGGGGGTATTTATTTATAAAAAAACAGCGTAAATATTGACTCGAGCGGTTTTTTGATGTAATATTTGAAAATTAAAATGGCCCGTTCGTCTAACGGTTAGGACACGGCCTTCTCAAGGCTGGAACAGGGGTTCGATTCCACTACGGGCTACAAATTTAAAATCCGCCAATCATAGCGGATTTTGTGCTCCATTGAATATGATGTTATAATTTAACCATAAAATCTATAACCAAGAATGATTTATGAACGAAACAACAAA
>JAPLWP010000093.1 GCA_026396535.1 Candidatus Magasanikiibacteriota bacterium
GGCGCAGTAATGAGATCAAATAAATAATAAAAAAACATACTTTAAATAAAAATTATAGCCACGAGAGTCCACCACAGAAAACTTAAATCATTTTTAAAATAAGGCACGTCTACCATACCATGCACCATAAAAACCGCGAGCATACATAATACTGCCCCACCTAAAATTTTATTACCGTAGTATTTTTTTATAGATTCTTTCAAGGCAAAGACATATACCAATACAAACAAAATCATTCCAAACAAGCCAATTTCCGACCAAAAATTAAGAAAAGTGTTATGTGGAAAAAGAAGTGGTTCAATTTTGGTAAAATCATTTACCGGCTTTTGCACCTTATCAAACCAATCTTTTATACCTGCTCCAAAAATAAAATTCTTTGGAGTTTTCGTCAAATAATTCCAGGTATAATTCCAGAGCACCAAACGATTATGACCGGACTGATTTTGAAACATTAAATTTTTACGCAATGGCGCGACCAAGACGGCTACAATCAAACCAACCACCAAAATTCCTACTACCATTTTTCTTTTCCTGTTTAAACAAAGAGCCAAGAGCGCTCCTACGGCTAGCGCTACCCAAGCTCCTTCGGAAAAAGATAAAACTATCGCTATCAAAGCCAAGAAAATTATCGCCCAATAAAACTTTTTTCTTTTTTCATCCTTTAGCCCATAGACCATTAGTGGAACAATTGGTGCGATGTACAATCCAATCGCGTTGGGACTAGTAAAAAATGAAGTTACCCGACCGTGCAAATCCGCCAAATCTTGCGGACGCAGAGTTGGAGAAAAAAATTGACCAGTTAATTTTTGCATAATTGCCAATACCGAAATACTGACCGTGGACAAAGATAAAAACCAAATTAAATCCTGTGAACCAATATTTCTTCTACGACCAATAAGTAAAATAAAAAATAAAATTGGTTCCAAAAAATATGCGCGCCAAATTCCCAGTGCCTGCACATGATGACTGGAAATAAAAATCCCTAAAATTGAAAAAATAAAAAATGCTTTTATTGCCCAACAAAGAAATCTCTGCTCGCGGTAAAAATTTTCCAACTCTACTAAATCGTTACGACCATATTTAATTAGCCACACCAAAAAAATACTACCAAAAGTAATTTCCAGCGCGCTGGTAGGCAATGGTCCAATATTAAAACGAATAAAATAAGACGGCAGGGCGCAAATGAGCAGCCCGACTGCCGTCTTAAAATTCTTTGTCGCCAACCAACTAAGCAAGACAAAATAAAGGATGGCGATAAATAAAACCATAGTCTAATTAATAGCGATAATGATCCGGCTTATACGGACCACTGTCAGGAATTCCTAGATACTCCGCCTGATCTTTTGAAAGCTTGGTCAATTTCACGCCAATTTTTTCCAAATGCAGTCTAGCTACTTCTTCGTCCAATTCTTTTGGCAAACGATATACCCCAAGTTCAAACTTTTTTGTCCACAGCTCGAGCTGAGCCAAAGCCTGATTGGTAAAACTATTGCTCATCACAAAGCTAGGGTGACCGGTAGCACAACCCAAATTCATCAAACGTCCTTCGGCAAGCATGTAGAGCTCTTTTTTACCAAGAATATATTTATCTACCTGCGGTTTAATATTAATTTTCTTTACTCCTTTAGCTTTATTCAATTTTTCAATCTGAATTTCATTATCAAAGTGGCCGATATTGCAAACAATCGCCTGATCTTTCATTTTTTGCATGTGTTCTAGGCGAATAATATCTTTGTTGCCGGTAGCAGTGACATAAATATCCGCAGTTCCCAAAGTATCTTCCACAGTTTTCACCTCATAGCCTTCCATCGCTGCCTGTAGGGCGCAAATTGGGTCGATTTCAGTGATTACCACGCGACAGCCTTGTCCACGTAGCGCCTGCGCACAGCCTTTACCCACATCGCCATATCCACACACTACAGCCACCTTGCCACCAAGCATTACATCCATCGCGCGATTCAATCCATCCACTATCGAGTGACGGCAGCCATATACATTATCAAATTTACTTTTGGTTACTGAATCATTTACATTGATAGCTGGAAACAATAAATTTCCTTCTTTGAAAAGCTGATAAAGACGGTGCACACCGGTAGTAGTTTCTTCTGAAACACCTTTTACACTTTTGGCTACCTTTGTCCAACGTTCTTTATTATTGGCAAATTCCAATTTAAGCAAATTAATCATCTCACGATAATCTTCACCTTCTTTGGAATAATCTTTTGTGAGAATTTTTGGATTCTTTTCTACTTCTACGCCTTTGTGAATTAACAGAGTGGCATCGCTACCATCGTCCACAATCAAATCTGGGCCAGATCCATTTCCAAAATCTAACGCACGTTCCGTACACCACCAATATTCTTCCAATGTTTCACCTTTCCAGGCAAACACAGCCACACCCTTGGCAGCTACCGCAGCGGCGGCATGATCCTGAGTAGAAAAAATATTACATGATGCCCAGCGTACTTTGGCGCCAAGCTCTACCAGAGTTTCAATCAATACCGCAGTCTGAATTGTCATGTGAAGTGAACCGGTAATTTTAGCACCTTTGAGCGGCTTCTTCGCTCCGTATTTTTTTCTTACGGCCATGAGACCTGGCATTTCCATTTCGGCGATTTCAATTTCTTTACGACCCCAATCGGCCAAACTAATATCTTTTACTTTGTATTCTTGTGTCATAATTTTATTATATTTCTAATTTTTCTACTCCATTCATAAACGTCGTTTCATAACGTTCACAAAATTCTTGTTTAGTAAATTTATGTTGTTGCGTGCCATAAGTTTCTATCGCATAGCTGGCTGCTACCGCGCCCATTTGTGCACAAGTTTTTAGATCTTTGCCTTTCTCGTATCCTACAAAAAATCCGGCGCGATAAGCATCGCCAGCGCCGGTCGGATCATCAAAAGAAAGTGGCGGACAAACGCCCGCTTCAATAGTCTCGCCTTGGGCAGTCTGGATGATTGATCCTTTTTCTCCAAGCGTGACAATGAGATATTCTGTATTTTCCAAAATTTCTTTTGCGCTCCAACCAGTGCGATCCTGCAATAATTTTATTTCATAATCATTGCCAATCACAAACTCCGATTCACTGATCATTTTTTTCAATTCGATTTCAGAAAAAGCGGTGATTTGTTGACCTGGATCAAAGACAGTTTTTATTCCCATCTCTTTGCATTCTTTGAGATGGTGCATCATTACTTCTTTATCAGTTGGTGCAATAATCGCCAAATCAAATTTTTCTTTTATTGTATCCACGATAGTTCTTTCTTTGGCCTGACCAAGCGGTCCGCCAAAAAATCCGGTAATCTGGTTATCATCGGCATCAGTAGTAATATAAGCCGTGGCAGTAGCTTGTTTGGGATCGGAAAAAATATAATCAGTTTTTATTCCCGACTCTTTGAGATACTCCAAGTAATCGCGTCCATCTTTTCCAAGTACGGACAATACGAGCGGCTCTCCCCCAAGCATCTTCATAGTGAAGGCAATATTACCAGCAGTACCTCCCCAACTGCGCTCCA
>JAPLWP010000110.1 GCA_026396535.1 Candidatus Magasanikiibacteriota bacterium
ACAGCTGTCTTAAACGGCAACTTCAATAATTCTCAAGTAAAGATTTTGGATACTGCCGGAGCTATCAAAACCTTCTCTCCTCAGATAGATCTCAAAGCCGCTTTCACTGGAGCGAATTATGCTGAACCAAAACAAGAACTAAACACTTCTGTAAGTTGGCAAAATAACGGTCAGTTCCAATTACAAAATCAATCTGTTCGTCTTACCTTTACTCCAGGAATGGTAGATCTCAAAGCCACCGCTAGAGAAAATAATTTCAAACTAACAAACAACAGCATTCTGATAGACGGCTCTATGCGCACAGCCTTGGCTGGCGGCGCACCTGGCGCTAGCGATCAGTTTGGTTTAAAAGTAATCCTTCTCCCCTCTTTTTCTTTGAGTGGTATGGAGAATCCAAAACTAGAAATAAAACCAACCTTTATTGGAGAATTAAAAGACGCAGCTTCTCAAAAATTTGAAGTAAACGGACAAAGCGATTTTATTCCGGTAGCCACCGAATTAAGTCTTAGCCCAAGTGTTCGCTATTACTCTGATGATGGCGATCAGCTTGGCCGTGGACCATTACCGCCAACCATAGGTCAAACTACCAAATACTGGATCTTTGTACAGGTAAATAATACTACCAACCCTATTAAAGACGCTTCTTTAAATGTGACACTAAATTACAACGCCAGCTTCACCGGCAAACAAAGCGTCACCATTGGCCCTGCTCTCATCCACAACAATGGCAACGTATCATGGAGCTACCGCGAGCTTCCAGCTCACAGCCAAGCCGGTTGGTATTTTGAAGTGGCCGTCACCCCAACTACCGAACAAATCGGACAAAATATTAATTTGGTAAATAGTATTAAATTTACTGCTACCGATAAAACTACTGGAAAAAACTTCACCCTCCAAAGAAGTGGACTAAATAATATTCTCGTACCCGCTGATATAGGAAATCAAAAAGGAAGTCTAGTTCAGTAATTTAAAAAAAATATAAATAAAAAAATCCCGATCAGTTGATCGGGATTTTTAATTTTAATTATTTTACTCCGGCAGCTTTTTTCAATTCTTTTACTTTGTCTACTTTTTCCCAAGGGAATTGACTGCGACCAAAATGTCCGTAAGCAGAAGAGGCGCGATAAATCGGACGAAGTAAATTTAAGTGTTGAATAATTTTACCAGGACGGAAATCAAATACTTTTTTCACCGCTGTTTCCAAAGTATCATCACTGACTACACCAGTACCAAAGCTATCTACGTGCACCGATGTAGGCTCAGCACGGCCAATCACATAGGCTACCTGCACTTCACATTTATCAGCCAATCCGGCTGCGACGATGTTCTTGGCCACGTAGCGGGCCATATAAGCGCCGGAGCGGTCTACCTTGCTTGGATCCTTACCAGAGAAGCAACCGCCGCCATGACGACCCATGCCGCCATAAGTATCAACGATAATTTTACGACCGGTCAGACCAGTATCACCCTGAGGGCCACCAATAACAAAGCGGCCAGTCATATTGATAAATAATTCAGTATTTTTATCCATATACTCCGCACATATTGGCTTAATCACTTTTTTAGCAATATCAGCGCGCAACTTTTCGGTAGAAACAGTATCGTGATGCTGGGCAGAAATAACTACATTTTTCAAAGTAGTTGGTTTGCCGTCTACATATTCTACTGCTACCTGAGATTTACCATCGGGACGTAAATATGGAATTTCGCCACTCTTGCGCACTTCAGTCAGACGCAAAGCCAATTTATGAGCCAAAATAATTGGCAATGGCATTAATTCAGGAGTTTCATTACAAGCATAACCAAACATCAACCCCTGATCACCAGCGCCCTGTTCTTCTACTTTTTTCTTGCTAACACCTTGAGCAATATCTGGAGATTGTTCGTGAATGGAGATTAATACACCAGCGTGTTCACTATCAATACCATAAGCCGGATCAGTATAGCCAATATCACTCAGAACTTCGCGCACGATATTTTGCACATCGGCGGTAGCGGTGGTAGTAACTTCACCACCTACAATTACCAAACCAGTGGTAGTAAAACATTCTACCGCCACGCGAGATTTTGGATCTTGAGATAAAAATTTATCCAAAACCGCATCAGAAATTTGATCACAAATTTTGTCGGGATGACCTTCTGTCACCGACTCAGACGTAAAAACAAATTTATTAGACATAAAGTTTATATTAATAACGATATAGACGGAAGGAAATTGCCGTTAAGTAATCGACCCTTAACCTATCGGCAACCAACACCGTCTAGAATTTAATAAGGTTTATTATACTGGCGATTGCTACACTTGTAAATACCACAAAAATAGTGAAAGCGACCCAATTTTCATGGCGCAAACCGTACTTGGCCGCTGGCAAATCTCCGTAATGTTGGGCGCGTAAATAGATAAAAACCAAAAGCAAAGCCTCGAGACCAGACAAAACCCCACCGACTAGTCCGATTACTTTGAGAAAATCATGCCAGCCCATCATATAAAAAGTAAGCGGAGCGGTAATAACCAAAATCACGGATAAAAATGGTGAAAGTTTCCAATCCCAAACCAAAGTTTGTTTCATAGCCAAACCCAATCCCAAAAATCCTGTACCCATCGCAAAAACAGCAAAAGTATTAATTAAAAATTTTATCCATAGTCCAAATTTATCTCCCAAAGCAGTGTGCTTGCAGTGCAAATAAAATTACGCCGAGCGGTAAAAAGAAATTTGTAGAATCAAAATAATGAAAATTTTCAGGATGAATTTGTGGCAAAATCCCAAATGATAAACCAATAATAATACTCAGAACAATAATACTCAAAACTTTTTCTAAAACTTTTACTGTCTGCAAACCGCGCCATACGGAAAAACTAGCAATTGTCCAAAAAATCACTGCCCACACTTCCGGTGTACCGCCAAATAAATTTGAAAGTGCTTCACCTTCTCCAATCATATAAGCCAACAATGCTCCTAGTCCACCACACACGATCATTACCGACATTAACACTTTGGCCCACGGCCCAATATATTTTCCAGCCAAACCAGGCAATTGAAAACTGTCTTTTGTGCGTATAATAATTTCACCGATCATCAAATTCAACAACAATACTACGGCGCCAAGCACCGCAATGTATCCCAGACCCACCAATAACCCCACTCTGGATACTACATAAGGAATACCAAGAACACCCGCACCAATGGTCATGCCGGTAATCATAAACACAGCACTGCTGACATTTACTTTTTCTTTATAAACTCCTTGGTGGAAAACTAAATCTTTTGATGATGACATAAAATAAAATTGAATATATTATATCACAAAAAATAAAAAATAAAAAATCGCCCGTCACTTAAATTTAAAAAATATAAAATATCAAGTATTAAGAAGTACTAAATAAATTATTTTTTAATGAAAAAACCAACTGTGATAAGACTTTATTTTTGGTATTTTCAGATAATATCTCCAAAGAAAGTACCGGAAAAGTATCTTCTATTTCCATGAGCAATAATTTTCCATCCAACAGTCGGCACGCGTCGATACGCTGTAAGCCATAAGGCAAATTATTCCAAACCACAAATTTGCTGGCCCACTCTACTTCTATTTGAGACGGCACATATTCTCGCAGTTCCCAACGCTGATCCATACCAGCGGAAATGGTGGCA
>JAPLWP010000019.1 GCA_026396535.1 Candidatus Magasanikiibacteriota bacterium
TCAGGAAGTCCGGCGCCAGTTGGACGAAGCCAAGGAGCCCACGATCCAGGATCTCCTCACCGCTCTGAAGGTGGAGCGCGTGGAGCTCGATCGCGTTGCCGACCAGGCCAGGCAGCTCGAGGAGGGTCAGAACAAGAGGAACAAGCACTTCGTCCAGGACGTAGGCGAAGCGTTCAAGCAGTTCTTCGGGTACGAAGGTCGTACGATGTTGGAGTTCCGTTCCGACATCAAGCGGCTCAAGTGGTTCGTCGGTGCGGCGCTGTTCATTGGTGTCGTCACCTTCGCCATCCACCTGTCGTCGTCTTCGGCCGTCTCTTCGGCCGTGAAGGACGCCCAGGCTGCCAACAAGACGGCGAGCAAGACCCAGATGGGCTTCGCCGCCTTCGCCAAGGCCCAGAACACCCGGAACACCCAGTTCCAGGAGAAGCTCGACACCAAGGCCGTCACGGTCGAGGTGAACAAGCAGTTCCAGGACAGCGAGGTCAAGGCCAAGAAGTACGTGGCCGCTGAGTTGGACAAGTTCTACCAGGAAAAGGTGGATGCTCGTGTCCAGGAGATCCTGGCCGCCGCGAATGCTCAGAAGTCCCAAGTGGATGGTCTGAGCACGAAGGTCGGCAGTGTCTCCAGGAAGCTCAACAGTGTGGATCGGCGTGTCCAGGAAATCCTCAAGGATAACCAGGCCAAGAAGGGCCAGCCCGCCACCATGTAGTCCGTTCCCGTTCTCACGGGCACCCGTAGTCACAGCCTTGTTTTTGAAGGTGCAGACTCGGTGAGGACAAAAAATCCCCACAAGGGTGCCGCGATGAGATTCGCGGCAACCTACTTAGTAAATAAACCTTTGTTTATTGAGTAGATTAAAAAATCCACACAGCTTGTGGATTTTTTATTTTAGGGGTGGTACAGTTATGATATGGTTAAATATTGACAAATCGTTCATTTTGTGGTTCAATTATCTATCGTTTCGTTCTTTTGAAAAGAATTATTCGCGCGATGATTATGGGTTGGCAAGTCCAGTCTATAATCGTCGTGCGAATTTTCAATGACGACTAGTCGGAGATTCCGACTGGTTTCCAATTTTTCGGGTTTTTCTGGAGGTATACATGGATCGTCCATTAGGGCGCAGCTTCAAGCCCAAAGGCAAGAAGGATGACGCTCAGGTTGCAGATGTTCTGCAAGATCAATTCTTTGCTTCGACCTCGGTGTCAGCTGATACCGATGATGAGGTGGAAGATGATCCTCCTCTGAACTCGCCGCGGCGCGACTGGAGGAAGGCGGCATTCTTCGCTGCCATCTTTCTGGTAGTCTGTGCCGTGGTTGGCTTTGGCGCCAACAGTCTCTGGGGCAAAAAGACCCACTCGCTCTCTGAGAAAAAAGCAGAGCACTCGGTGGAAGTCGCCAAGCCCCAAGAGGAAGTGAAGCCTCCTGAGCCGCGCGTCGTCGAAGCGCCCAAAGTCGTCGCTGAGCCAAAAAAGACAGCGACTCACGAGGAGCAACCACAACCGGTGCAGAAAAAGGAAGAGAGGCCGCCCGAGCGACCCACTGTCTCATCTGTCGATGAAGAACCTCGCGAAGTCGCGAGCAAGTTCAACATCGTGGGTGTGGGAAATGTGGGTAGCGCCGTCGCTTCCAACTACCGCATCGTGGGAGTCGGCCATGTCGCCGATCTTCCGTCTGCTGTCACGCCTACCATGTAATCAAACACGCCCTTGTTTCTGAAGGAGTGTGAATGGTTCTGGCGCGAGACAAAAATCCCCACAAGGGTGTGTCGACCCAAAATCGACACCACCTGCTTAGTAAATAAAATTTGTTTATTTAGCAGATTAAAAAATCCACTTTAGTAGTGGATTTTTTATTTTTATAATTTATTGTCCGGTAATTAGACATACTACCGGTCCGGTAAATTTCCAATTATTTTTTATAGCTTGCTGTAGTGCGGCAACTGCCAAAGCGCTATTGGAAGAGAGTTGTATTTTTTCTGTTTTATTTGTTAGTTGTATGGCGTTTTTTATCTCTTGATTAAACTCTACCCAGCCGTAGCCTCTGTTTGTTTTTAATGCTTTGAGCAATGGTAATTTTCTTAAGGCGATTTTATCCACGATAGCGGTGGCTAAAGATTCTTTTTCGATGTCGCAGCGTTGTGAAGAAAAATTTTGTACTATTGGATGTATGGCAGCGGTCTGTACAATATGGATCTGAATTTTTAGTTTTAATTTTTTAAATCCTTGATCCAATCCTAGTGCTGTAGTACCCGATGAGGTGGGTATGAAAACGGCAGATAAATTTTTTATTTTTGATAATTCTTTGGCCAGGTCGTGATATCCGAGCAGCGCAGTATCATCGGTCGATTGACGCAGCCAGACAGCTTGATTATTTTTTTGTAGTTGAAAAGCGGATTGTTTGGGATTTTTTGTTTGAGTGAGTGTGATATTTTTAGTGACAAGTTTTTTCAATTTTTTTAGTTTAAGTAAATCAATTTTTTCACCTACAAAGATCTGTAAATTTATCTTTTCTTTTCTTTTCTTGTTTAATTGAGAAATATATAGAGCGCTGGCAATAGCGGCGTTGCCAGATGAGGAAACTACAAAATTATTTATTCCAGTTTTCAGGCGGTTGTTGATCATTATTGGCAGTGAGCGTCCTTTGTGTGATAATAAGGGATGGAGATCTTCACGCTTAAAATATAGGCGCTGGGAGAGGCCAATGGTTTGGGCTAATTTGGGATGTTGGGTTTGAGGAGTGAGCATACTTGCCAAAAGGCTATTTTTATGGTATGATTATGTTCGTTTCTCTTATATATTAATATAATCTTTATGTTGCTAGTTTGTCCAGAATGTAAGAATCAAATTGATTTGGTTTCTTATCCAGATCTAGAAGTTGGTCATGTGGTAGAATGTGAAATGTGTGGCATTACTCTAGAAGTGAACAACATGGATGATGACCAGGTGCGGGTAGCTATCGTAGACGAAGGTAAATAGTTTTCTCTAGAATCCTCTGACTCAGTCAGGGGATTTTTTATTATCGAGCGTAGTGAGAGAAATAAAAATTTATTTTCATTTCCGAGCGAGCGCTGATAATATGCCTGAAAGGCTTATTTTCCAAATAATATCTTTTTAAATTCACTAAGTTTCTTTTCGGCTTTAAGTTTGGTGAGATAATATGAGAGCCAACTGCGGCGGAAATCGGAAGTGAAAAAATCTACAAACTCTTCAAATGATATTTCTACCAGATCAATCTTTTCGCCGGCATCCAAATGAGGTTTGGAAACTATTTGGCAGTCCCGAGCGATATATAGAAACATTTCCCAATCCATTTTTATCAACGGGTGATAACGGTGAATGAGTTTCCAATTTTTACTAGCTAGACCAGATTCTTCTTTCAATTCTCGTTTGGCGGCTTTGAGCGATGGTTCGTCTGCATCGCAGCGGCCACCTAATAGCGACAATCCGCGCTTCATTCCGGGTTGGACTTCATTACCCATTATTATTTTATTTCCTTTAGTAGCAATTATCTGTACGGTGTCAACGCGACTAATCATTTCAAAAGTGGCAGTGGAACCATCAAACATTTTTTGTGGCCATTGGTAGATATCAAATATTTCTCCAGTAAATACTTTTTTGGCCTGTTTAGGTATTTTCATACTATTTTATTATCTCATCAATCATTCCACGGAAACTATGGCTACCCATAAATACTATGGCATCGCCTATGCCGGCCGTAGTTTGGAGATAGTTTACCAGATCGGTATCATTTTCCATATAGCGGGTATTGGTGTGAGTTTTAGCAATTATATCTCGGAGAGTTTGTCCTTCTACACTGCCTGGAGTTTTTACAGCTGTAAGGCGGGGGATAATTATCTCATCGGCACTATTAAAATGATTATCATATTCTGGAAAGGCTTCGCTTTGGCGATTGCCGGTGTTTGGTTCGAACACGGCATAAATTTTTCCAGGATAAATATTTTTGAGATTGTTCAAAATAGCCTGAGCTTTGGCTGGAGAATGGGCGATATCATCGTAGACATCCGCGCCGTTTTTGATAGTGCCGCGTTTTTCTAGACGGCGTTTTATTCCTTGAAATTTTTGGATAGATTCAATAATGCGTTTGGGTTCGACACCGAGCTCTTTGGCCAGGATAAAAACTCCACAAATATTTTTGGCAGTAAAATCTCCAAGCATTGGGGAAGATAGATTGAAAGCTTGGCCAAAATTTTCTATTGTAAAATCTATGCCATTTTTGCTTTCAGTAATATCATCATACATGTAATTACTTTTGGTGGCACCGTAAGTTACTACTGGTGCTTTGGCCACAGAGATTATTTTGCGAATATTTTCTTCATCGGTATGGGCGACTATCAGACCAGTTTCTGGTACTGATGCAATTAATTTTCTAAAGGCTTCTAAATATAATTCTTCAGTCGGATAGACATCGGCATGGTCCCATTTGATGCCGGTGAGCAAGAGGTGAGTGGGGTGATAGGAAAAAAATTTTGCTTCCATATTATCACGACTGGTTTTGTATTCGTCGCCTTCAATCACGCTGTATTCACCACCCAAGTCATCGGCGCTAAGATCTAGAGACGAAGAAATACCACCAAACATATAGGCTGGGTCTAGGTTGGCTTCCTTAAGTACATAGGCCAACATAGCGGTAGTAGTAGTTTTGCCATAAGTACCGGCACAAACTATAGAATTTTCTCTGATAAGATTTTGCGCAATTAATTCCGGATAAGAAACGTG
>JAPLWP010000135.1 GCA_026396535.1 Candidatus Magasanikiibacteriota bacterium
ATTTTGGGCAAATATATGATCTCGGAGGTCAACCTGGTGGTTCATTGATCCTCCAACCTTCAATACCCTCGTCATTTCTGAAAAACACAAATTAAGATTGTGAACGTGCTCTAAAACGGCACAAGAATAAATAATATCTATTAAATTCGAATCTATGGAATAATTTGATTGCTGGTCGATTTCTATGAAAGTTACCAGATTTTGGTTGTAATAGTAGCGGTCATTCTTAAAAATAAAAATTTTATTCAAAAAATCATGATCATTCCCTAGTAATTCTCTGTAAAACCCAATCTGTTTCTTATTTACGAAAGAATGTTGTCCATTTTCAATTGCAAAATATCGAGCAGCTCCATTTTTAATTGCAAGTAAGCCAAAGCCTAGTGATCCACCTGGTCCGAGTTCAAGAATATTTTTATTATCGATCTCGCTTATTCCCCCAATTTTTTTTACAAATTTATTGAATTGATTTTTGGAATAAGCAATATGTTCGGCGTTAAATTGGTACGGATTGTAGACAAGTCTTTCAATAATCGGACGAGAATTGGGGAATATTGAGAAAAACATATTTTCCAGTATGACGAGGGGAACTTTTATAAATGGTTTAATTTTCATGAGTGATACTAGTAAATATAATTAAGATAGTTGACTATGGTTTTTTCCCAAAAAAATGATTCTCGTACTTTATCTTTGGCGCTATTTGCGTACAGTTCTATTTTTTCTTTATTTGCGATTAAGTCGACCATTTTTTCCATAATCATCTGGGCGTCAGGTTTTTCAATCAAAATTCCATTTCTCTTGTCTTCGATAACTTCATCCGCACCCTCATTGGGTGTTGCGATGATAGCGCATTGACAATACATCGCTTCCAAGAGCGAAGTGGACAGCCCGCCCCCAGCGTAGGCCGAGTGAACATAAATATCAGTGATTTTTAATATTCCAATGGCCTTTTCTCGCGGAACGGTTCCAATTAAAATAATCGAAGGTTCATTTTTTGCGACTTTTCTTAGATGATTAAAATCTTCACCATCGCCGATAATCAAAAAAACAATTTTTTTCTTAATATCTTCCGGCAATGATTTTATGGCTAGAATAGTTTTTTCAACCCCTTTCCATTTAAATAATCTTCCAACAAAAGAAATTATTATTTTATCTTCAAATCTTTTTTTTATTTCCAAGTCAGGAGCAACTTTGTCGATATTTTCAAAATCTAATCCACGGTAGATGATGGGTGATTCGCGCTTATCAAATTTTTTGACAAAGTTTTGGACAGCTTTGGAAATGGAAATATTTCGATCAGAAAGGTGAAAAATCAAAAATCCAAAAACATAGTCGTAAATTTTTGCGACGAAAGTTTTGAAATTACTTGAGAGTTGAACAAAATCAGACCCATGTTCGATATGGATCCATCTGATCTTTTTTATTTTAGCATAGACGAGCGCTAGGAGGGAAGTGTTGAAAAAACGGGTGCGGGAAATTACGATATCAAATTTTTGCCTAAATAATCCAATAAAAAATGACCAAAATTTTGGTGACCAAAATTTTGGCAGGGGGTAGTTGGCGATGATTTCAAAAGCAGGAAAACGGATAATTTGCACTTTTTCATGAATAAGTTCTTTTTCCGTCGCACTTTTGGGCAAGCGAGGCGTGAAAACAACTATCTCAACGCCTTTTTGGGCCAAGTGTTTATTGAATTCATCAGCGTGAGATTCTAATCCTCCGATGTGAGGTGGATAATAGGGGCAGAAAATTAATAATTTCATAAATTATTTTTTGGTAAATCTTTCAATGCTTCCTTGCGTGTCAGCTCGGAAATATTTTGCTCCAATCGTTCAATCGCGCTGAGGAGTTTAAAGATCATCAGAAAAATGAGCAGAAACCCAGTTAGGATGACAGCGTTGATATTATCAATGATACCGACTGATTTGGCGATGAGAAAAGTAATGTTGGGGAAAAAGGTTACCACAATCATCCCGCCCCAAACAGCATAGCGCACCAACAGTTTGAATAGAGTCTGACCGCTTTTGCCTTTGAAAAAATTGGTCGTGCCTTGATAGAGCATAAAAAAAGAAACAGCAAGCACGATAATTTGATAGAGATGAAAAGTGGTGGGCATAAAGTTAATAGAGTTAGAAAATTAATTAAGCAATCAGTTTCCAAAGCATCTTTCCGGCGGTTCTCACGCCATTGCAAAAGCTTTGTTTTTGGGCTTTGTTCATCGAATAGTCGGTATAGCGAACACGGATGGGAATTTCCTTGAAAGTTAATTTATAGATGTAGATTTCGCGGATTACTTCGCTTTCGTATTCATAGCGGTCGCCTCGAGTGTTGATTTTTTCCACCGCTTGACGGGAATAGGCGCGAAAGCCGGATTGGGAATCGGTCACCCACAGTCCGAAAAGATACCACGTGAGGAGATTGCCTAGCTTATTGTGAATGATTTTGTGCCACGGCATTCCGGCGGGATTGATTAGTCGTGTGCCCAGCGCGACGTCGGCGCGTTTTTGGAGGATTGGTAGCGTGAGCTTTGCGATATCCGCCGGATCGTGCTGGCCGTCGCCATCCAGCGTGACAATCACATCGGCGCCCAAGAGTTTTGCGGCTTCGATGCCGGTTTTGGTGGCAGCGCCTTTGCCACGATTGATGCGGTGGCGCAACGTGATAACCCGATCCAGTGAGCTTAATCTTTCCGCTGTTCGGTCTGTGCTGCCATCGTCCACAACAATTAAATTGGAATAATGGTAACTTTGGATTTCGCGGATGACACTTTCAATCACCGCTTCTTCATTGTAAGCGGGGACGACGATAAAGATGCGAGAATTTTTGTCAGACATAATAATTCAAAAAGCCGATCGAAGGCTAATTCTATTAAAGCAAGAAAGTGGCGTCTTAGCAATGGCGGGGTGTTTTTGCTTTCGGGCCGAAAAAATGGTAAGCTGGAAACGATGCAAAAATATCTTGAAAAAATTAAAACTTGGTCAAGGGCGTACTGGCCGATGGGACTCTTGCTTTTGCTTTCCGTAGTGGTCTATCATCGGTGGCTCTCTTTTGGGATTTTCACTCACGGGGATTATTGGTTTTGGTTTTCAGAAAGTCTGCGTGATTATTTGCACTATAGCGCTTGGAGCTCTCAGGTCAGCCTGGGAAGTTCCAATCTTTTTCTTTGGGCCTGGATGACTAATTTGTTGCCGGGATTTTTCGGCGCGCTCGGTTTTGATTCCAATGTGGCGGACAAATTTATCATTTTTTGGCCGTTCGCTTTTCTCACCCCACTATTTGCTTATCTTTTTGTGAAACTTGTTTTGAAAAACAAAATCGGAGCTTTTGTGGGGGCGTTAGTTTTTTCTTTCAATACCTACTATTTAGCAATCAACACACAAGGTCATTTCGGTCTCGCACTAGCGGGCACATTCGCTCCGTTAGCTATGTTTTTTTTCTGGCGCTACTTTGACAATGGTAGGAAAAAAAATCTGATTGCCGCAGCGCTGGTTAGTCTCATCGTTGGCGGATATGATTTTCG
>JAPLWP010000058.1 GCA_026396535.1 Candidatus Magasanikiibacteriota bacterium
GCTTATATTATCAAAGAACCAATTGTGGCCGCTATTGGCGCCGATATTCCAATTGGAGCCGCTTCAGGACACATGATTATTGATATTGGGGGCGGTACAGCGGAGATCGCAGTGATTTCTTTGGGCGGTATAGTTTCTAGTGCTAGTGCGCGCGTGGGTGGAAATAAATTTGATCGCGCTATTATGGAATATATTCGTCATAAATATAATATGGCCGTAGGTGAACGCAGTGCTGAAGATATAAAAATTACAGTTGGTTCGGCAATGTTTATGGATAAACCTCTGAGTATGGAAATAAAAGGACGTGATATGATTGCGGGCTTGCCGCGTATCCTGACAGTGACATCGGATGATGTAGTAGAAGCTTTGCAACACGAACTTAGTGTTTTGATAACCGCTATCAAACAAGTGCTATATGAAACTCCTCCAGAATTATCAGCGGATGTGATGGACAAAGGTATTATTATGTCTGGCGGTTCATCTATGCTACGCAATCTGGATCAACTGGTAGCGCAGTCAACCGGTGTGCCGACTTATTTGGCCGAAGAGCCACTGCTATGCGTGGCCAAGGGCACGGGTATTGCTCTGGAAAATCTAGACAGTTATAAACGAAGTATTTTAGCTACCAAATAAGCCTCTTCGAGGCTTGCGATTTCGTCGAGTTTCGAAAATAAATAAATTTATTTTACTCAACTCTAGAAATCTTAACTTTCTTTATATGATTATTGGAATCGATGCTTCTCACGCCAACAAAGCCAACCGTACCGGCGTGGAGGAGTATTGTTTTCAGATAATAGAAGAGCTCAAAAAAATTATCCCGCCTAATGTGCGGGTAATTTTATTTTCAGCTACACCATTGATGTCAGAATTTTCTGATTTGCCAAATAATTGGGAAGTGAAAATTTTGCGCTGGCCATTAAAAAAATCATGGAGTCAAACTAGATTGGCTAGTGAACTATGGCTTCATCCGGTGGATATTTATTTTTCTCCAGGCCAACTCTTGCCATTTTTTTCACCAAAAAATTCTGTAGTGACCGTGCACGACAGTGCCTTTGAGGCCTATCCGCAGGTGTATCGGTTTTGGGGCCGACAATATCTCAAATGGATGAATAAATTAATAGTCAAAAAATCCAAACTGATTTTGACCTCTACTAAATTTAATAAAAGTGAGCTTCTGCGATACTATGGCCACCTGTTTGAAGAACAAAAAGAATTATTTGATAAAATAAAAGTAGTACCGCTGGCCTATGATGATAAAAAATTTAACTTAGACACACCCTCTGGTGTGAATAACTTTGGTCAGTATATTTTGTCCATCGGTCGCCTGGAAGAAAAAAAGAATACCAAGATGATCGTGGAAGCTTTTGATCTGCTCAAAACTAAATTAACGGATCTAAAATTAGTCCTGGTTGGTTCGCCGGGAGCAGGATATGCCGCTGTGAAACAGGCGATAGAGGCCAGCGAATACAAAAAAGATATCCTAGAACTGGGCTATGTGTCAGATGTGGTAACTATCTTAAAAAATGCTCAAGTTTTTGCATTTCCTTCATTATATGAAGGATTTGGCATACCGGTGCTGGAATCAATGGCGATGGGTGTGCCGGTGGCAGTGAGCGATATTGAATCCATCCACGAAGTGGGAGGGCAAGGACCGGTATACGCTACGGGTACTCAGGATTTGGCCGACCAGATACTCAGGTTGATGAGCGATAATGTGTTTAGGGAATCCAAGATAGATTTGGGGTTGCAAGTGGTAAAAGGCTTTAGTTGGGAAAAGACTGCGAAGCTTAGTTGGGATAAAATTTCGACTGAGCTTGATTAGCACTATTTTGTTTTAGGAGTATTTATGCTATAATAATTTAAAGATATTCAGTTATTATAATTTTTTTAAATATGAAAGGCGAACAATCGTTTGATTTAGCCAGAGAAGCTAGTCGTGCCCAGGATGGTAAAGAGCCAAAAGATCGGGCCGAACTTTTGTTTGACAAAATCATGGCCGATGTTCGTGCTCGCAAAAAAGCAGGTGAAGAAATCAGTTTTAAATTCCACGAAGATTATCAGAATTGGCTGAATTTGCGTAACAAAAATATTGAAAGTACTCCAATTACTCCAGCTCAACATGTGGCCGCCAAAGAGCGTCAACAAGCAGATTTTGATAGAAATCCAAATAATAGAAGAATCGATGCTCAACAAGCTGAGTTGGAAAAAGAACAGGCTACTTACTATAATAAGCGTGAATCTGAGGCTGCTCAGGTCGCCAAAGAAATGCAAGAATCCAAATCATTTGAAGGTTATAAAAAACCCGGTTTGGATTTAAATAGAATTAGCGATAAACAAAAAACTATAGACAGTGATCAAGTTCAAGCTCGAGAATTACTTAGAAAAATTTCTCGTGAAAGTTTGGATTTGGCGCGCGTAGGCGGAATTATTGGAGAAATGAAAATGAAGCTGATGGACTATAAAGCCAAAGGTGAAGCTTTGGAAGAAATGTCCGGGTTATTTAATTTCTTCAAAAGAAAAAATTTGTCTGCCGAGATGGATGGTTTGCAAGAGGAAATTCAGGAATTATTTTCTGTTTTGCAGAAAGAATTTAAAATGGCTGGTGCGCAAGACAAAGGAGCTAAAGAAATCATGGAAGACGCGATTGCGAAAGGCAGAATTAATTGGGCTATGTCTACGGCTGTATTGGCGGCTAATTTATTTTCCGCCTGTGCTCATCGTGAACAAATAGAAACTCCGACTGAAATAAATAATGCGCCGATTGTTCGGGAAGCAGAAGTAAAACAACAATTACCGGATGAGTCTACTCGTTTGAGTGCTCAGGTGGCCGGCTATGGTCATGCCAAATTGAGAAAAGTAATGGAATCGTCCGGCACGATAGAAGGCGTGGGAAATAAAGAAACAAAAACGGAAGAAGCCAGAACATACAATCTGAAAGAACATTCTGGAAAATTAACTTTCAAAAAATGGCAAAAAGGAATCGTAGAGGAAATGGGTACCAAGTTTGATAAAGTAAATCATACTGAAACTTTGGCCGTAATACCAAATAAGGGTGCGGTCGCTGAAGTGCTCGATGCTAGCGGCAAAGTAGTTGCTTCCGTAAAGCTTAAAACTGGTGGTAGTTCTTGGGGTGCGATTGATAAAATGGAAGAAAAAATTTCCGCTCTAATTGCTAAAGGTGAAAATCCAAGTTTTAGAATAAAAGATTTTAAAGATGGAGAACCGGGTAAAGTGGGTACAGCTTATGACGCTGATCCTGGCTTGATGTTGGGTAGAGGCGCTAAGCAATCTGTAGAATCCAAATCAAAAGTCGTTGCTCCAGAAGCTGATCAGCAAAAAACTGGCAATAAAATTGATCATAAAAATTTCCATAAAAAACAAGTTGAAAAAAAATCAGCTAAAGAATTAAAACAAGAAGCTGTTCTTAAAGATGCGGAGGCTTTGATGAAGACTGAAAAGTTCAAAACCGAGCATCAGATTGGTCAGGATTATATTTCAGAAGAAGAATATACTGCGGCTATTAAAGAATTGGAAAATTTGGATTATAAATTAGAAAAAGCCCACGGTCCAATTTTGGATGCAAAAGCTACCGAAGAGCAAGAAAAATTGTTTAATATTCAAACAGTAGTTCAGGATGAAATAGGCAAGCTGGAAGAAGCTAAAAAAGAATTGAATATTAAAAAACATCAGAAACAAATCGATAAAGAAGATAAAATTCCCCAGGCAGCTCCGGCTGAAATTTTAAAATTAAATGTTGAGCCTAGATTGGAAGATATGGCTGGCGAAAAAGAGCTTAAACTAAGATCAGGTAAATACGAAGATTTGCTAGTGACAGCTTTTAAGCTGGCTTCACGCGTGGATATGTTTTCTGCAAATGCTAAAGATGATATTGAAAGAATGTCGTTTTTAGAGGACGCTAAACATGCTAAAGGTATATACGAAAATGTACAACAATCGGCAAGCACCGACGGTGAATTTCCAGCTAAAGATTTTATCCTAAAGCAGTGTGAAATCGGTCTAAAGATTTTAGAAAAGGATATCGAAACGGTAAAAAATAGTTTGCCAGAACGAGAAGTGGCCGATGTTATAGGTTCTGCTAAGGATAAAATGGATGCTTTGGTAGAAAGAACTAAAAGCAAAACTGGAAATCGCGCTTTGTATGGTGAAGGCGGTGTGGTGGAAAGTATGCAGTTGATTGTGGAAAATGCGTATTCTAGCCGAAAATTAACAAATGCCGATAAGAAAAAATTAAATAAAATTAAAAAAATTGCACATACAGTATTGCAAAGTGAAAATAATTCTGAAAGCGATCGTTCTGTAGCCAAAGATATTTTGGATGTTATTAATACTTTAAATAAAGCAGTGTCCAAAAAAGATCAAGAAGAAGTAGATGTAGCGGATGAAGCTCCGCGATCTACAGTACGTTATGAACTGCCTAAGCCGATGAATGATGTGGTGGAAAATAAGAAATTATCAAAATTATTGCCAAAAGGAACGCAAAAGATGATAAATGATGCTTATTATGCTTCCACTGTGTTATTTGATTCGGATAAAACTAATGATCTTGGTGAGAAACTGGTAAAAATCGGAGCCAAATTAGAAAGATTATTAATTGGTGAATTTAAAGCTGAAGAAATTGAGGAAAGAATAAAAGAAATGGAACTTATTAGCGAAAAAATCAGATTGGAAATACAGGCCGGCAAAGCTTTTCCTCAGAAGTATGTTGAAGTGTTGGATCAGCTCGATGCCGCTATTTTGGATGCCAAAGAGTATATGTTAATAAATAACATCTATTAAAATTTGGTCAAATTTAAATAATAAATGCCCAGAAGCCCTTCGATTATTTGAAGGGCTTTTTATTTGCCAAAAAGTTAAATATTTGCTAGAATAATGGTGTATTTATGAACTTTATCGGCAATCAACCAATCGCTAATTTTTTGCAATTATCCTTTAAAAACGGTACTTTTAGCCACGCGTATTGTTTGATTGGTCCGTCTCAAATCGGCAAGCGTACGTTGGCCAATCAATTGGCAGCTCAGATTTTGGAGATAGAGGTCAAAGCTCTAAATACCAATCCAGACTATGTGTATGTCGAGCGTCTGGAAGATGAAAAAACTGGTAAGAAGAAAAAAGAAATTTCTGCCGATCAAATTCGCCAAGTTCGTGAAAAATTCTACAATAGTTCTTGGCTTAATGGCTATAAAGTAATTGTGCTGGACGAAGCCGAACTGCTCAACGAAGAATCGGCCAATGGATTTCTAAAAATTTTAGAAGAGCCGCCAGCCAAAAGTATTATTTTTATACTAACTGAAAACGATAATTTACTTTTGCCCACGATTCGATCGCGCTGTCAGTGTCTAGAATTATCTGCCGTGTCAGATGCGTCCATGTCTGAGTTTTTAAAAAGTTTAGATTGTCATGATAATCAAGCGCAAGAAATTATCAAATTATCATGGGGGCGTCCGGGCAAAGCCCTTGAGCTTTTATCTGATAGTGAAAAATATTCCCAAAATTTTGATGAACAAAGACGTTTTGAAAAAATTATAAAATCACCAATATACGAGCGCTGGTCTCTAATGGAAGATGTGCTCAGTGAAAAAGGCGGATTGATAAAGACCAAAGAAAAACTTGAACCGATTTTGGAGAGCTGGATAATGTTTTGGAGAGATCTGATGATAAATGATTTGAAAAATAGTAAAAAGTATCAACAGAATATTGATCAGACCACTAAAACAAAAAATTTGCTTTCAGCTAATGTAAATTCCAAATTGGCTATAGAGCAGCTCTTAACTAATATTTATTAATTTGTATGCGTAAACTTTATTTATTGGGAGCGATAGTTGCTACTCTTTTGACTGCCGGTGCGGGTTGTTTGCAATTTGGGAATACTGCCGCCGGTCCAATGGGTATGTATCAATCCAGTGACAAAGGTGAAAATTGGAAACAAATTGCCGCTCTTCCAACACTACAAGGTATCAAAAGTATTAGTGGAGTCAATGTCTATCGTCTTCATACTGATCCTAGCGATTCCAATGCTATCTATATTGCTTCTCGTGGTCAGGGTGTTTATTATTCTTTAGATTACGGCGCTAGTTGGCAGGGTGTGGCCGCTATGAATGGTAAATTTATTTATGGTCTAGCTGTAGATCCAAAAGATAAATGTACTGTGTTTATCAGCGACGGTGCTCATATCTATAAAACTGTTGATTGTTTGCGTACGTTTGATATCGTTTATACTGAAGAGCGTCCAGATCAGCGTGTGGTTTCAGTGGCGGTAGATTTTGCCAATAGCAATTTGGTATATGCGGCTGAGTTAGGTGGAGATTTATTGCGCAGCATTGACGCTGGTAAAAGCTGGAGTGTTTCCAAACGTTTTGGTTTCCAGCTGCAATATATTGAAAGTGATAAATTCACTCCTGGTCGTATCTGGGTAGCCACTTATCAAAATGGATTATACCGCTCAGACAATGGCACTGATTGGCAGGATTTGTCCGGCGGCCTAGAAAATTTTACTGATGCCAAGAAATTTTATCGCTTGGTACTCAATCCTGGTAAAAAGAATAGTGTGTTCTGGGTTTCCAAATATGGAATTTTACAATCTGATGATGCTGGTACTACTTGGACTGAGATGAAATTGATTACTCCTCCAGGCAGCGTAAATATTTACGGCTTTGCCGTAAATCCAAAAAATCAAAATGAAATGTATTATACTGGTACGATTTTGGGAGATAAAAATGTTCACGTCCGCTCTACTTTTTATAAGACTGTCGACGGCGGAAAAAATTGGGTAACTAAAAAATTACCAACCAATACTATTCCGACCTGGATTTTGGTCAATCCGGATAAGGATAATGTGGTAACCATGGGCTTTGCCACTTTGTAATTTATATTCACACATTCATAACTAAAATGAACATCAATGATTTTAAGGGAGAATTTGATAAGGTAGTAGATTTCTTGAAAAAAGATATTGTTGGTTTGCGTACTGGGCGTGCTTCGGTAGCGATGGTAGAAGATATCTCAGTAGAAGCTTATGGTACTTATCAGCCTTTAAAATCAGTCGCATCAATTATGATCGCTGATGCCAAGACTCTCAATATTGAGCCTTGGGATAAAAGTGTAGTGGGGAATATTGAAAAAGGAATTCGTGATTCGGGTATTGGTGTAAATCCGGTGAATGATGGGCGAGTCATTCGTGTAATTTTGCCGGATCTTACTACTGATCGTCGTCGTGAGCTGACCAAAGTCCTGC
>JAPLWP010000114.1 GCA_026396535.1 Candidatus Magasanikiibacteriota bacterium
AACAAGGCCAATTATATCACTTTTAGAGCTTTTTGTCAATAATTAAGGGAATCTTTCCTCGATTTCAGTTGCAATTAGCCAAATAAATGTTATAATTAAATGAATATAAAATATTATGGATTTTTTGTTTTCTCATCTCAATATACCCAAATCGGCCACTATTGAGGACCTAACAAACAACTTAAAAAAATATTGTACCGAAAGCGACATTGAAACTGTCCGCTTAGCTTATGATTTTGCGGCCACGGCCCATTCTGGTCAATTCCGTAAATCAGGCGAACCATACATTATCCACCCCTTAATTGCTGCTTTTATATTATCTCAAATCCAGGCTGAACCCAATATTATTATTGCTACTCTGATGCACGATGTACCAGAAGACACCTCCGTGACCCTAGAAGAAATTGAAAAAAACTTTGGCCCGGATATTGCCAATATGATCAATGGTATTACGAAGCTCGGCAAGCTCAAATACCGCGGTATGGAGCGCTATATCGAAAATCTACGCAAACTATTTGTGGCCATGGCCGAAGATATTCGCGTGATGATTATCAAATTTGCCGACCGTATTCACAATTTGAGCACCCTAGATTCTCTACCCGAAAAAAAGCGACAACGCATCGCTCTGGAGAGTATGGAAATTTATGCTCCTATCGCCAATCGCTTGGGCATGGGTGAATTTAAAAGTTTGCTCGAAGATCTTTCTTTCAAACATTTAGAGCCAAAAGAATATACTCGTGTCAAAAAAATGCGCGAAGAAAAAGTGGCGGAAACAAATATTTATCTCAAAAAAATAATGGATAAATTACAGACGGAATCCACAAATGCCGAGGTAAGTTTCGTAAACATTCATGGCCGAGAAAAAAGCTTATACAGCTTATACAAAAAATTAATCCGCAAAAATTGGGATATCAATAATGTCTACGACATTGTGGCCGTGCGCATCATCGTAAAAGATGTTGGCGATTGCTATACCACTCTGGGCATTATTCATCGTCTCTGGCCGCCACTCAAAGGACGTATCAAAGATTATATTGCTCAACCAAAACCAAATGGCTATCAATGTTTGCATACCACAGTTTTTTGTGATGACGGAAAAATTGTAGAATTCCAAATTCGCACCAAAGCCATGCACGAAGAAGCCGAATACGGAGCCACTGTCGGCCATTGGAATTATGACAAGAGCGGCCACGGCCAATCCAAGAAAGATTATAATTGGGCCAAGGAGCTGGCCAAGATGCAAAAAGAAATTCTCAATAATCTAAAAGATTTGGAAGAAATGAAAGTGGATTTTTTCCGTAATCATATTTTTGTATTCACCCCCAAAGGCGACGTGATTGATCTGCCCGAAGATGCCACTCCGATTGATTTTGCTTATCATATCCATACCGAGGTCGGCAATAAATGTAACGGCGCTAAAATAAACGACCAAATGGTAAGTCTAGATTCAGTCTTAAAAAGTGGTGATGTGGTAGATATTATTACTGATAAAAATCGCAAAGGCCCAAGCCAAGACTGGCTCAAATTTGTAAAAACGCATGCGGCCAAATCTCACATTAAATCCGCGCTGAATACTTCCAAGATCAGCTGGATAAAAGATCTGTTTGATAAAAAAAGTAGCTAAAAAAAATCTCCGAGTTAATCGGAGATTTTTTTAACTTTCTAAAATTATTCGAAGTTTATCTTTTAGTTCCGGACTGGATCGAACTTTGTAAGAAGTTTTTATTTTTTTATCCCCTACTAGAAGATACACCGACTCTTCGCCTGGGGCCGAAGAAAGCAAAGTTTTAATATCGTCGGCTTTAATTTTTAATCTCTCGGCTGATACGGGAATTTCAAAAGTTTTTTCCGCCAATTCTGGAGCCACATACTGACGAATAGAATTGGTTTTTCCTCCACCTAGTTGGCCGGCCAGCTGCACCACATTATCCATAGAAAGAGCATACGCTTTTTCTACAAATAATTTATTATCCCCTTCTTCCTGAGAAGTTTTTCCTACTACCACTACCATTTTGCCTTCCATCCAAATCTCTTTGGTTCTTTCGTATACTTTTGGAAATACCAAAAGTTCCAAACGATCGGTAGTATCCTGAATATTTACGAAGCTCATCGGTGAGCCACTGCGCGTAATTTTTTTCTTTACACTATCAATAATACCACCCACGATAATCCATTCATTGCGGCTATAACCACCTAAATCTTTGATATTGGTCAGGCACGATGACAGCTGCTGCGCAAATGGCGCAAACGGATGGGCGGTGACATATAAACCAAGCAACTCTTTTTCCCATACTAATATTTCGTCTTTGGTCGCATTTGGCGCTTTGGCCAAATGTAGCGTGGAAGAAAAATCAATTCCAGTGCCGGCAAAAAGAGAATTTTGGGAAGTTCTTTTTTGTTCACCAAAATTTTTGGAGAAATATAATAAATTTTCGGCATTAGCCAAAAGCACACCACGATCGTAACCAAAGCAGTCGAGCGCGCCGCATTTTATCAGACTCTGGATAGATTTTTTGTTTAGATCCTTGTCCTGAACACGCTGGAGAAAATCTGTTAGATCTTTATAGTGTCCATTGGCCTGACGTTCTTCATATACTGCTCCGGCAATATGTTCACCAAGATTTTTTACACCGCTTAAACCAAAACGAATATGCGCTTCACCGCCATTTTCCCAACCAATCATCGCAAAAGTTTTCAGACTTTCGTTGATATCGGGTGGTTTTACTTTTACACCCATACGTTCACATTCACGGATAATTTCCGGCACCTTATCCATATCTCCACTTTCTGCAATCAATACCGCAGTCATATACTGCACCGGGAAATTAGCCTTCATATAGGCCGTCTGATACGCCACCACACCATAGCTCGCTGCGTGGGCTTTATTGAAACCATACGCCGCAAACGGCTCGATCATTTCCCACAGCAGATGAATTTTTGCTTCCGGTAATTTACCAAACTCACGACAACCTTTTACAAATTTTTCTTTCTGCTTGGCCATTTCTTCTGGAATTTTCTTACCCATGGCTTTGCGGAATTTATCCGCTTCTTCCCAGTTATAGCCGCCTAAGTGTATAGAAGTAAGCAACACATCATCCTGATATACAATCAGACCCAAAGATTGATCCAAATATTCTTTCATACGCGGATCCAAATAATCGACAGTTTCTGGATTATGTTTACGGCGAATATATTCTGGAATTTGCTCCATCGGACCAGGACGAAATAAGGCCACCATCGCGGTGATATCAAAAATCGTCGACGGCTTTAGTTCTTTGAGATAGCGGGTAATACCAGAACCGGACAATTGAAACACACTGTTGGTTTCACCGCGCGACAACATATCATAAGTCTTCTGATCATCCCAAGGAATTTTAAAAATATCAATTTTTTTACCAGTAGTTTTTTCTACGATTTCCACAGCGCGTCCCAAAATAGAAAGGTTACGAATACCAAGAAAATCCATCTTGAGTAGGCCGGC
>JAPLWP010000144.1 GCA_026396535.1 Candidatus Magasanikiibacteriota bacterium
TTGACTTAAACCAAAGGTATTCTTCACTATTATAGATTGATCAGTGGAAGAAGAGGATTGAATGCTCCAAATTTGACGATTGTCTACCCACCAATCCAAAAAACTATTTTTACCTAATGTACTTTTTTGTTTGTTGCTGACATTGATAATTGTTAGCTGATTTTTGTTGGAATAATAAATTTCCGGATCGTAGGCGTTGCTCCATTGCCATTTGGTAATTTTATTTTTTTCTTCTTTGGCTAGGTCCCATGGCTGGGTTGGATTCGCGGTGTCTACCACTTCTATTTCTGAATTATCCGCCAAACTCAGAGTCACAAAATCACCATTTTCAAACCAGTCAATTTTATAAGTTTTATTTTTTGAAGTGTTTAGAATCAAAGCTTCTTGGCCACTGCTCAGATCGCGCAAATAGAATTCTTGATTTTTTTCATCAGTTTTTTGATAGATCAAATATTTCTTATCAAATGATATGGACAGCTGTCCGATTTGTCCGGATAATACTTTTTCTGGTGTAGATTTTTTTATCAATTTTATCTCTTTGATATATACTGTCTGTTTATTCTCGACGGTTACCTCTTTTTCCCAATCATAAAAGTCGTCAGCTGAGATTCTTATTTTATATTTACCAGGAGAAACATTTTTGAGACGAATCGGCATTTTGCCCGGGACTTTTATATCATTTAAAAATACAGTGGCATTTTTGGGTAGTACATCCACACTGATTGCTCCAATTTCCTGGATAATACCGTTTTTAAAATCATAGCGATATCCGGAGGTATAGAGCACTAATAAAGGCGAAATAACGAAAAAAGCGGTTATAAAAACCACTAGCATGGCCACGCGCCAAGGCCTGGTAAATTTACTTCCTGGATACTCCATAATAGGTTTGCACGAATTAATTCTTTGTAGTATAGTATATATATTCAAAAAAGAAAAGGCTTTAAATACGCTTAAAACATGTCGTACATTATTATCAACGGCGGTAAAAAACTAAAAGGAGAGGTAGAAACTCAGTCAGCCAAAAATTCAGCAGTAGCGCTTCTATGTGCCGCAGTCATGATCAAGGGTAAAACCACCCTGTCCGACATGCCTCAGATTGAAGAAGTGAATCGTATATCTGAATTACTTCAAAGTATTGGTGTAAAAACTCGTTGGGTCAGGGATAATGTTCTGGAAGTAGATGCAATTGATGTAAATGCTTCTGAAAAAACTCGTGCCTCAATATTTTTTTGGGGATCCCTCGCTGCTCGAGTAAAAACCTATAAATTACCAAAATCCGGTGGTTGTCACTTGGGTGAGCGCACTGTGCGTCCTCATTGGTATGCTTTAGAAAAATTAGGTGTAAAGGTAGAGTCCACTGATTGTAATTATATTGTCAAAAATTCAGCTCTCAAAGGTGCTTATATTGTAATGTATGAATCCGGGGACACTACTACTGAAAATGTCGTAATGGCTGCAGTGTTGGCCAAAGGTAAAACTACTATCAAAATGGCCTCGGCCAATTATCAGGTCCAGGATTTATGCTATTTCCTCACCAAAGCCGGCGCGAAAATCAAAGGAATTGGCACTACCACCTTAGAAATTGAAGGTGTAGACAAGCTCAACGCCATTGATTATCCGGTGATGCCAGATCCAATTGTGGCGATGACTTTTATTTCCGTCGCGATTACTACTTCCTCTAACCTAACAATAAAAAACTGCCCATTGGAATTTTTGGAGCTTGAACTTTGTAAATTAGATGTAATGGGACAGAAGTATAAGATCAAAAATGAGCGTCTGTCCTCCAATGGTCATTTTAGAATTGTGGATATTGAAATTATTCCAAGTAAATTAATTGCCTTACCTGATAAAATATATGGCCGCCCTTTTCCTGGTTTAAATATTGATAATTTACCTTTATTTATTCCAATTCTTACTCAAGCTCACGGTCGCACTTTGGTCCATGATTGGGCTTTTGAAAACAGAGCAGTATATGCTTTGGAACTGCAGAAATTAGGAGCAGGTGTCACTTTGTTAGATTCGCATCGTCTGTGGGTAGAGGGTCCGACCAAATTTCAAGCCAACGAACTGATGTCTCCGCCCGCTCTTCGTCCGGCTGTGAATGTACTTATCTGTATGTTGGCGGCTAGTGGCAAATCAATTTTACGCAATACCTATGTAATTGACCGGGGTTATGAAAATTTATATGCGGTATTAAATTCTGTAGGTGCGGATATTAAAATAGTAAAAGAATAAAAATAATATGCAAAATCATCTTAATCCTATTAAAGAAAGAGCGCGTAAATACGCGGGGGTTTACTTTACTATTATCATGGCTGTCGCGTTGTTTGGTTTGGGTATCGTGGCCGGACAAGCAATGGATTCCAAGCGTTTGGTAAGTCAGGCGGCTGAAACCTCCACTTGGGCTACTTCGGTTATCAATCTTGATAGAAATCAAAATAATTCCAGACAGGTAGACTTTCAACAATTTTGGGAAGTCTGGGACAAAGTAAAAAGTAAATATGCCAAACAGCCAGTAAATGATTCT
>JAPLWP010000068.1:0-1054 GCA_026396535.1 Candidatus Magasanikiibacteriota bacterium
ATGGTCCGTATGGCTGTCGGCCAGATGATTTATCGAGCTGATGAATCTCAGGCTGAAATGCAGATCTTGGGTGCCGCTGAAGTACCGTCCGAGGGTATGCACAAAGGCTCTATAAATAGCATCGAGGATTTGGTGTCTGCGGTTTCTTCTTGTTTGGAAAAAATGGAGCGTACAGTTGGAGTGCCAATCGATAGAGTGTGGACCGGCGTATCAGGTTTGCATATTATGTCTCAAAATAGCAAAGGCGTAGTGGCGGTTTCCAAATCAGATAGTGAAATATCTGAAACAGATGTAGACCGTGCTCTAGAAGCTGCTCGCTCTATTTCTACTCCTTTGAATTATGAAGTGTTGCATGTATTACCAAAGAGATTCTCGGTAGACGGTCAGACCGGTATCAAAGATCCCGTAGGTATGACTGGTATTCGCCTAGAAGTGGACGCTCAGATAATACTGGGAGCTTCTGCCCAAATTAAAAATCTCACCAAAGCTATTTATCGTTCTGGTCTTGAAATCGAAGATTTGGTGCTTTCAATTTTGGCCAGTAGTGAGGCGGCAGTGACTAATAGACAAAAAGATCTAGGTGTAGCTGTTGTAGATTTTGGTGCTTCTACCACTAGTCTCGCCGTATACGAAGAAGGAGAAATATTACACTCTACAATTTTACCAATTGGCTCGGAACATATTACGAATGATATCGCTATTGGTTTGCGCACCTCGATAGATGTAGCAGAGAGAGTAAAGATAGAATATGGAGATTGTTTTTCCAATACTGTTTCAAAAAAAGAAGAAATCGATCTTTATGAACTCGGATCGGGTGAACACGAAAATATCAAGCGCAAATACCTCAGCGAAATTATCGAAGCACGTGTAGAAGAAATAATGCAAAAAATTGATGACGAATTACGCAAAGTTGGACGCAGTGGTATGTTGCCATCGGGCGTGGTGTTTACTGGTGGCGGTGCCAAATTACCAGGCATCACTGAAGCTGCCAAAAAATATTTACGTTTGCCAGCCACTCTGGGATATCCGCTAAACTTTATTAGCGCTACTGATA
>JAPLWP010000068.1:1076-7356 GCA_026396535.1 Candidatus Magasanikiibacteriota bacterium
GACCTAGGATTTGTAAATGCTGTGGGATTATTGAAGTGGGGAAGTATGATGAGTTCTGGACACAGTGTGAAAAATGCAAAATTATTTGATGGACTCAAAAAAGTAGGCGGCTCAGCCGGGGCGCTAAAAGACTGGTTTAAAGCCCTTTTGCCATAGTAAAATTGAAGATATTTTATTGCTTGACAGCAGTAGATAGGTAATATAAACTAGTAGCGATAAAGGATCGCTATTTTTTTATTAATATCAGTTGAATACAAAAAGTATTCAAGCTAATCAAGAAGTTTATGCCTCAAGTAAAACCTGAAATGGAAACCTTTGCAAAAATTAAAGTGGTCGGTGTCGGCGGATCTGGTGGTAGTGCGGTAAATCGCATGGTTGCTTCCAAAATTCGTGGCATTGATTTCATTGCTATGAATACTGATGTGCAAGCCTTGCACCATAGTTCTGCTTCGCAAAAATTGCATATTGGAAAAAGTGTGACACGCGGACTCGGCGCTGGTATGGACCCAGAAATCGGCCGCAAAGCTGCGGAAGAAAGTCAAAATGAAATCAGAGAAATGCTCAAAGATTCTGATATGGTTTTCATCACTTGTGGTTTGGGTGGTGGTACTGGGTCCGGTGCATCTCCGGTAGTGGCTGAAGTCGCCAAAGAATTAGGCGCACTCACAGTAGCTGTGGTGACCAAGCCGTTTGGATTTGAAGGACCGAAAAGAAAAGAAGTCGGAGAAGCTGCTTGGGAAAAATTAGCACGCAGTGTGGATGCAATTATCACAATTCCTAATGATCGTATTTTGCAAGTGATTGATAAAAAAACTAGCTTGCTTGATGCTTTCAAAATTGTAGACGATGTATTGCGTCAGGGTGTGCAGGGAATTTCGGAAATAATTACTACTCCTTCGCTTATCAATGTAGACTTTGCTGATGTCAAAACTATTATGCGCGACACTGGTTCTGCTTTGATGGGTATTGGTAATGGCAGTGGTGAAAATCGTGCGATCGAAGCGGCCAAGATGGCGATTTCTAGTCCATTGCTTGATTTGTCTATTGATGGCGCCAACGGTATATTGTTTACGATTACTGGTGGTACTGATTTGACTATGAATGAAGTGAGCGAAGCCGCGAAGATTATTACCAGCTCTGCTTCTGAAGATGCCAAGGTTATCTTTGGTGCTACAATTGATGAAACTCTTACTGACGGTATTCGCATCACTGTGATTGCTACTGGTTTTGATGGCCGTCGTCCTAGCACATTGCTGGCTGCCGAGGAAGAAACTTCATTTTTCAGTGCTTCCAAATTTACCAACAATGCTTTTGCTCGCAAAGTACAAAGAGATGACGAGGAAGAAGAAAAGAAATTTAAACAGTTTGTGCAAAAGCCGGTTGTAAAAGAACCGATTGCTCCTTCACCATCAATGAATACTTTCAGAGAAGAGCCAAAAGCTCCGCCAGTAATTGCCAAACCAAAAGCTGCGGATGATGAATTGGAAATCCCAGCTTTTATACGCAAGAAAATGGGAATATAAGTAGTCCCAAAAAACAAGATAAAAAATACCGGATATAATTACCTTTTCGCTTTTTTGGCCCGCGAGGGCCAAAGGATGAGCCTTGGCTCATAACCCGCTCAAATGGTAATTATATCCGGTATTTTTTATCTTGTTTTTTTTGGCTCAAAATGTTATCATTTATATAACAAAAATATGCGTTGTCCTGTTTGTAACCATAAAAATACCAGTGTAGTCGATACCAGACCGCTTGAAAACGATCTGTCTGTTCGACGTCGCCGTGAATGTGATAAGTGTGAATATCGTTTTTCTACTATTGAAGAAACCGAGCTTTTGGATTTGATTGTGGTGAAGCGTGACGGCAAGCGCGAAGCCTATATGCGTGACAAACTAGAAAGCGGTATTCGTCGTTCGCTTACCAAGCGTGCTTTTACTCAGGAAGATTTTCATAGTTTGGTCCATACGATTGAGCGCGATATTCAAAAAAGAAAAAAACGTGAGCTAAGCAGTAGTGAACTAGGGGAGATTGTGATGAAAAATTTACGTACTTTTGATAAAGTGGCTTATATCCGCTTTGCCAGTATTTATCGTGATTTTAAAGATGTGAAAAATTTTGAAAGCGAATTAAAGCGTTTATCTAAATAATATGTTTAGACATCAAGATAAAAATATGCCGCCAGAAAATAAAACTGAAGTGGTATCCAAGTCAGAAGATAAAGTATTAGAAAAACCAATTGCCGTGCCAGTAAAAACCGAACACGAGATTCTCAAAGACTTGATGGAAAAAAATCTCAAGTGGTCTCAAATTATTTATGAACAGAATCGGAAGATTCATAATAAATTAATGTGGACTGCGGTGGCGGGTTGGCTCAGAGTGATTTTGATTTTAGCTCCGCTTTTGTGGGCTATTTGGTATTTGCCAGGACTTGTTAAAAATTTACAAAACAACTACGGATTTTTGGGTGGACGATCCGCTACCAGCACTGCTGCTGGAACCCAGTCTATGGAACAGCTTCTCAAAATTCTTCCTTTGGATGCCGCTAAACAAGAACAGTTAAATGCTTTACTAAAATAAATTATGTTTAAATCTACTAAGATCGTAGCGACTATTGGTCCGGCTTGTGCTGATACCAAAACTTTGACTCAGATGGTAAAGGCCGGTGTAAATGTGGCCAGATTGAATTTTTCTCATGGCACCTATGCCAGTCACAAAAAATTAATAAATAATATTCGCCAGGTAGAAAAAACCACCAAAATTCCAGTGGCGATTTTGCAGGATTTGCAGGGACCAAAAATTCGCTTAGGTATTTTGCCGGAAAAAGGTTTGCAGATCAAAGCCGGAGAAAAAATTATTTTCGTCTTCACACAAGGGTCTAAATTTTCCAGACAGTGTCTTAAAAATTCCATCTGTCAGCAAAAAAGATGTGGCTGATTTGGAATTTGGTGTTAAAGTCGGTGTAGAATTTGTAGCACTTTCTTTTGTTCACACCGCTCAAGATATTATCAATTTGCGTGCCTTGATCAAAAAATTTGAAAAGAAACTAAAACTAAAAAAACAAGCGCCAATTTTGATTATTGCTAAAATTGAACAACACGAAGCTGTGGAAAATATCGATGCAATTTTGCAAGTGGTAGATGGTATCATGGTAGCCCGCGGAGACTTGGGTCTAGAAATGAAAGCCGCCGAAGTGCCGCTCGTACAAAAAACTATTATTGCCAAAGCCAATCTTTTGAGCAAGCCCGTAATCGTGGCCACTCAAATGCTAGATTCGATGCAGCACAATCGTCGTCCTACTCGCGCGGAAGTTTCCGATGTAGCCAATGCGGTGATTGATCATGCCGACGCGGTGATGCTTTCCAACGAAACTGCTTCCGGTGAATTTCCGGTTTTGACCGTCAAAACTATGAGTGATATTGTGGTCACTACTGAAGCTTCACCATTTGATGATGTGGCGATGCCGGTATCATCCAAAGAATCCGCTCCTTCCGCTATTACCGAATTATCACGCGCTCTATCTTTTGAAGTTGGATCCAAATTAATTGTAGCGGATTCAGTGTCTGGTGAGACTGCCCGTATGATCGCTGGTGATCCGGTCGGGCAAGAAAGTAAAGTAAATTTGGTGGAAGTAAGAGAGATTTAAAAATAAAAAAATACCGGTTATAAATATCGGTATTTTTTATTTTTAAATTTGCTTTAATCAAATACCTTTAAAAAAAGTATTTCATTGAAGCAGGCGGCGGGGAATTGTACCCCGCCGCCGTCTTCGTTTTACCTCCTTGTGGTTATACGACCTTGCCGTGTTTTTGCATGTACAGATTCACATAGTAGGTGATGTCGCCAAGGCGACGCTGCCGCCCATGCCAGGAATGACCGTGTTCGAGGGTCTGGGCCAAGAAGTGTGCGTGCCAGAACTTCCACTTGAACTCTTTGGCATCTCCTTGGCACTCATGCACCTTCATCGCCATGTCCATCAGGACACTGTCGGTGTGAGTCCATGGGTCGATGTCATCGTCGATCCAGTGGTATCCGGTGACCCGTTGCCATTTGAACCTGAAGACCTCTTTCACCACAGCGCCGACGAGGAGCAGTACGACGAAGTGAACCAACGCGGCTCCAAGCGCCGATACCGACACGATGTGTGCCGTCTTCCTCAGATTAGAAAAATCTCCAGGCATGATGGTGTCCCATTTGCCCCAGAGATTTGCTCCAATTACCAAGGAAGTAATCGCCATGGTCACGGTAAGCAACCGGGTATAGTTCGCCCAGTTATGGTTGACGATGGGCGCCAGGTGCACCAGAATCGTTGTTTGCTTTAGCTTGTTCATCACATATCCTTCACAGCTGTTCTTGTCATCTGATCCGCAGAGCTGAGCTCTGGCCGTATTTACTTCGTTCATAGCGAAGTACTGTCTGAAGTGTTGGACCTCAGACTACGACGAACCAATTTAGGCAAAACGAAAACTTTTCGTCTACCTACCAACAGCAAACAAGAAACAAAAATTATTTCCTTTTTGCTATTAGCAGGCAGAACTTTTGTAAAGAACGATTTTCTTTTAAACGAAAAGAAAACAGCCTACTTTATCACAAAATAGGCTGTTTGTCAATGCTAGGCTGATTAGACCAAAGTAGGGTAGAGAGGGAATTTTTTGGTCAGTTCTTTTACTTGAGTTTTAATTTCAGCTAATTTGGCTTCGTTGTCGTGGTTCATTATTACTTCGTTTATCCACGTAGCAATAGTTTCCATTTCAGCTTCTTTCATACCGCGAGTAGTCAAAGCCGGTGTGCCTAGGCGAATACCGCTAGGATCAAAAGGCGAGCGAGTATCATCGGGAATCATATTTTTGTTTACAGTGATGCCGGCTTTATCCAGAGCAATCTGCGCCTGTTTGCCGCCAATGCCTTTCATAGTGACGTCAATCAAAAGCAAATGATTGTCGGTGCCGCCAAAACATAATTTGTATCCAAATTCATTAAATTTCTTTTCGAGCACTTTGGCGTTCTTTTTTATTTGGGCAGTATATTCTTTAAATTCTGGTAACAATGCTTCTTTGAAAGCAATGGCTTTGGCCGCGATATTATTTTCGTGTGGACCACCTTGTAGACCAGGGAATACCGCTTTATCAATTGCGGAAGCATATTTTTCTTTACACATAATCATACCACCGCGCGGTCCGCGCAAAGTTTTGTGAGTGGTGGTGGTGACTACATCAAAAAGTGGAACCGGATTGTTCATTTGTCCGCCAGCAATGAGTCCCGCGATATGCGCGATATCGGCCATAGTGATAGCACCCACTTCATCCGCAATCGCTTTAATTTTTTCATATTCAATTTCACGTGAATACGCACTGTATCCAACCAAAATAATTTTTGGTTTGTGTTCTAGTGCCATGTTACGCAAATTATCCAAATCAATTTTTCCGTCTTTGTCAGTTTTATATCTGATGAAATTAAAAATTTTGGCCATGTAAGTCACTGGATGTCCATGGGTCAAATGTCCGCCATGAGATAAATCCATACCAAGTACAGTGTCACCAGGTTGCAGAAGCGCAAAATAAACCGCCACATTCGCCGGTGCACCAGAAAGCGGCTGTACATTTACATGCTCAGCACCAAAAAGTAATTTAGCACGTTCAATAGCCAAAGTTTCCACTTCGTCAATAAATTCACAACCACCATAATATCTTTTTCCAGCGTAGCCTTCGGAATATTTATTTGTCAGTACAGATCCAAGTGCTTCGAGCACCGCCGGAGAAACAAAATTTTCAGACGGAATCATTTCGAGTCCTTCTTCTTGACGTTGTTGTTCTTTTTTAATACTCCCCAAAACAATCGGATCAAATTCTTTTAATGTATGTGTATGCATAATATTAAATTATTTTTTTAAAATAAAGAACTCAATAATATCTCTCTTGAACGAACGATAAAAATACGAGGTAATAATTTGAGATGAGTGAGGCGTGGCCGGCCCTGCTGTTTGAGCCCGCAGGCGAGTTCAGGGCCAGAGCTGAACGAATCCAAATTATCCGAGTATTTTTATAGTGAGTGAAAGAGAGATATTATTGAGTGATATTAGATCATATTTGTAGCTTGCTTTTAGTGATATTTATGATACCATAACGCCGATAACGAGGCAAATACCTATGAATACAGATTTTTCGCTAATTGATGCCAATTTAAGTAGGGCAAAAGAGGGAATGAGGGTGGTAGAAGATACTGCTAGATTTGTGTTGCGCAGTGATACCCTGTACGCCAAAATTCGCCCGCTACGACATCTTTT